>CAZPTW010000287.1:0-4766 GCA_964589235.1 uncultured Smithella sp.
CACGCGGCGGGCAACTGGAAATACGTGACCCCGCTGGCCCGCGCGGCGGTGGCGGTGGGCGCCGACGGGATCATCGTAGAGGTGCACCCGGAACCGGAAAAGGCGGTATCGGACGGCGCGCAATCGCTCAAACCCGAAAAGTTCTATCAGATGATGGATGATGTGCGGGCGTTGGCCCAGGTCATGCGCAGATAAAACGGAGTGGTTATGAGATCGCTGAAAGTCAATCTGGACAAAAAAACATCCAACTCTTATGACATTCGAATCGGCCGAGGCATATTGGACCGGATGGTGCTTTTGATGAGCAAACATTTCAAGTCGTCGCAGTATGTGGTCATTACCGATGAAAACGTGGGGAGGCTGCACGCGGCAAAGGTTTATGACGCTTTCGGCACGGCGGGCTTGCATGTATCCGGGATCGAGATTCCAGCCGGCGAAGCCTCCAAGAATATATCGACGCTCATGGATCTAGCCGGTCGCTTGCTGGCTTTGGGCGCCGACCGCAAGACGGTGCTCCTGGCGTTGGGCGGCGGCGTTGTGGGAGACTTGACAGGCTTTGTCGCATCGGTTTATATGCGGGGCGTTCCCTATATTCAGATTCCTACCACGCTCGTCGGGCAAGTGGACAGCGCCATCGGCGGCAAAACCGCCGTCGATTTGCCGGAGGGGAAAAATTTGTTGGGCACGTTCTATCAGCCGGCGGCGGTTTTTGTGGACCTGAATTTTTTGGAGACGCTCCCTGAGCGAGAATTTGCAAACGGCTTGGCCGAAATCATCAAATACGGGGTCATCGAAGACGAGAAAATGTTCGAAGGGCTCGAAGCGCACATGGATGCGGTGAAAAACCGCGAGATGACCCATTTGGCCAAGATCATCGAAACCTGCTTGCGCATCAAGAAATCCATCGTCGAGATCGACGAGCGGGAGCATGGATTGAGACGCATTTTAAATTTCGGACACACGCTGGGGCACGCTTTGGAGGCGGTGTCGGATTATACCCTGTCACATGGAGAAGGGGTGGCCCTGGGGATGATCGCCGCCGCAAAACTGTCGGTGAAAATGAATTATCTGAAGGAGGATGCGCTCAACCGAATCCGGGATGTCGTTGCAAAAGCCGGTCTGCCGGTCGGAATACCGGCGGCGTTTTCGCCGGCGGCGGTCATTGAACGGCTGAAAATGGACAAAAAGAAAAAGGACGGCGTGATCCATTTTGTTTTGCTCAAGAAAATCGGCATGCCATTTGTCAACGGCAGTGTCGGAGATACATTGATCGGCAGTGTTTTGGAGGAGATGAAAACATGAAGCCTTCATTGGAAGACCTCAGGGAAGATATGCGAAAAAAAGACCGGGAAATCATCCGGCTGCTCAATGAGCGGGCTCAGATATCCGTGAGGATCGGCAAAGTGAAGGGACAGACCGGGCAGGAAGTATACAACCCGGCGCAGGAGGCCCGGGTCATGGAGTACTTGCATGAGCTCAACGACGGGCCGCTGTCTGACCGACAAGTGACATCCATTTACCGGGAGATCATCTCCGCTTCCCGCGATTTACAAAAACCCATGAACGTCGCCTTTCTGGGGCCGGAAGCCTCTTTCAGTCATTTGGCGGCGCGCCTGCATTTCGGAACATCCAGCCGTTTCTTCCCGCAGCAGGGGATCGCACGCGTTTTCGATGAAGTGGAAAAAGAGACCGTGGAGTGGGGGGTCGTGCCGGTTGAAAATTCGCTGGAGGGATCGGTGAACGTCACCTTGGATCGGCTGGTGTTGACGCCCTTGAAGATTCAAGCGGAGATGTATCTGCGCATCAGCCAGTGCTTGATTTCAACGGCGAAAAGCATGAAAGACATCAAGAACGTCTATTCGCATCCGCAGGGATTGGCGCAGTGTCAGTCCTGGCTTCGTGCCCATTTGCCCAATGCGGTCTTGGGTGAGATGGAAAGCACGGCTGCGGCCGCTCAGATGGTGCGGGGAAAGAAAACGGCGGCGGCGATCGGCAGTGAATTGGCCGCATCCACTTACGGTTTGAATCTTCTGGCCAAAGGAATCGAAGACAATCCCTCCAACACGACGCGTTTCTTGGTGATTGGTCGGGGGGAAGGCACGTCCACCGGACATGACAAGACCTCTCTCATTTTCGCAACACCGGATTTCCCAGGGGCGCTCCATCGGGCTCTTTCATGTTTTGCAAGACGGGATATCAATTTGGCGAAAATCGAGTCTCACCCCGTCAAAGAAAGAATGTGGGCCTACCTTTTCTTCGTGGACATGGTTGGGCACATTCATGACAAGCCGGTGAAGAGCTGTTTGAAAGAACTGAAGGACAAAACAATTTATTTGAAAATTCTCGGGTCTTACCCCCGGGCCAAGGACGGTTTATGATCTGTGTTCCGATTACCGATCAAACACACGCAAAGGCGCTGAGGTCAATTGAGAGAAGCGCGCCGATGGTCGATGCCCTCGAGCTCCGGATGGATCTCATCGAAGACGGGGACTTACCCAACCTTCTCGCGCGTGCCCGTCAAGTCGCGGAAGGGATCAAGGTTATCGTCACCTGCCGCCGTCCGGAAGAAGCGCTTGTGCCGGTGGATCAATCGAAAAGCAAACCCAAGACAGTCCGCTCCAAAGCCGTCAAGATGAAACGGCTCAAAGAGGCGATTACGCTGGAGGCCGATTATGTGGATATTGAGATGGCCGAAGGGGCAAAGGCCGTTTACGCGCTTCAAGTCCACCGTCGTCGGATGAAAAGCAAAACCCAGATCATCGTTTCCTGGCATGACGTGACCGGTACTCCGCCTCTTGCGCGTTTGAAAGAAATCTTTCGGATGTGTGAAGCGCTCAAGCCGGATGTGGTGAAAATCGTCACGATGGCTCAGACAGAGGAGGACAATATCAGGATCTTGAGCCTGATTCCTTACGCCCGGTTTCGTTCCATGAAGATCATTGCCATGTGTATGGGCGAAAAAGGGAAATTGAGCCGGGTGGCGGCGCCTCTTCTGGGCAGTCTCCTGGGATTCGCCGTCCTCCAAGAAGAGCGGGCTTCCGCCCCCGGCCAGTTGACGGTCCGCGCGATGAGACAAATCGCGCGTTTGTTGGAGGATACGCCCCGTTTTCCTCGGCGGCCCGGTTCATCCGACGAGATGCTCCACTTCATTTTGCTTGGCAATCCCGTTCGCCACAGTCTTTCCCCGTTGATGCACAACACGGCGCTTGCTGCCATGGGAATCAATGGATGCTATACGGCTTTTTGCGCAAACGACATTTGCGAGGCTTTAGACGGCATTCGGGGGCTCGGCATCCGCGGGGCGTCGGTGACGATCCCGTTCAAGACGGAGGTGATGGAATATTTGGACGAAATTCATCCGGACGCCCGGGCGTTGGGTGCCGTCAACACCATCGTCAATCATCATGGGTGCCTGATCGGTTATAACACCGATTGGACGGGGTTGATTCAATCCCTCAAAGACAAAATCCGCATCAAAGGAAAAACAATCGCCATTCTCGGTTCGGGCGGCGCGGCCCGCGCCGCGGCTTATGGCGTGATCCGGGAGGGGGGCAACCCTTTGATTTTCAATCGCAGTGACGAAAAAGGCCGCCAACTGGCCTCACGGTTTGGCTGCCCGTTTTATCCGTTGGCCGAGTTGAACCGGATCTCAGCGGATGTTTTGGTGAATGCGACATCCGTTGGGCTTTTTCCCCAGGTCGATCAATCGCCGGTGCCGGGAGAGATTCTTCCTCGGTTTGCCTATGTCATGGATATCGTCTATCATCCTTTGAGAACAAAATTGCTGCGCGACGCCGAGGCCGGTGGATGCAAAACCATCAACGGTCTGGAGATGTTTGTCCGCCAAGGCGCGGAACAATTAAAATTGTGGACGGGCAAAGACGCCCCCGTGGCGTTGATGATGAGCACTGTCCGGGAAAGGTTGGAAAAAAATTGAGTTCCGAATTTCAAATTCATGAAACCGAGGCGGTTGTGGAAGTGCCGGGTTCAAAAAGTCTGACTCAAAGGGCGCTGGTCGCCGCCTCACTGGCGGAGGGGGTCTCGCTCATCCGGCACCCCCTGATGGCGGATGACACCAGGTATTTGATCGGTGGTCTTCGAAAGCTGGGCGTCCGTATCGAGGAAGTAGATGACGGATTGGCCGTTTATGGGACAAGCGGGGTGATTGCCGGAAACATCGATGAAATCTTTTTGGGAAACAACGGGACAGCGCTTCGGTTTCTGACCGCGTTGGTTTGCCTGGGGAGAGGAAAATACACGTTGACCGGTGAGGAACGATTGTGTCAACGGCCGGTCGGCCCGCTGGTGGAAGCTCTTCGGGACATGGGGGTTCCCATCGCCTGCCGCAATCATTGCCCACCGGTGCAAGTGTCCGCAAACGGTTTAAAGGGAGGCAAAATTACACTGTCCAATATCGAAAGCTCTCAATATGTTTCCGCGCTTCTTTTGTGTGCGCCCTATACGGCCAAAGGCATTGAACTCACGCTGGAAGGCAGTATCGTGTCCGCGCCGTATATCGACCTGACCGTCAGTGTCATGAATGACTTCGGCGCGAAAATCCTGCGTAACGGCCAGCGCCATTACCTTGTCGGGACAGAAAAGATCTATGCCGGGCGCGACTATGAGGTCGAAGGAGACGCATCGAGCGCGTCTTACTTCTTTATGGCGGCGGCGCTCTTGAAAAGAAAAATCCGTGTCAACGGCATCGGCCGGCACAGCGCGCAAGGGGATATCCGCTTGCTGAACATTCTGGAACAATTGGGCTG
>CAZPTW010000288.1:0-4753 GCA_964589235.1 uncultured Smithella sp.
TCAATCAGGAAGTGTTTGTGCAAACCGGACAAGGAGCAATAAAGCTTTGTGAAATTGAAATTCACGGCAAGAGATTGCAAGGTCAGGTCATTTATGACTTATTTCAATCGGGAGAGGTAACGAAATTGATATGAAAATATTAATACTCGGCGTCAACGGTTTTATCGGGCATCACTTGGTGAATCGCATCTTGGACGAAAAGCCCGATTGGCAAGTATTCGGGATGGATTTGGGGACGGAAAGAATTGGATCGGCCCTGAACAAACCGCGTTTCAATTTTTTGGAAGGGGATATATCCATCAATAAGGAGTGGATCGAATACCACATCAAAAAATGTGATGTCGTCATGCCTTTGGTGGCGATCGCGACGCCGAAAGCCTATGTGGAAGATCCGATCGGTGTCTACAACCTCGATTTCGAAATGAATATGAATATTATTAAACTCTGCGTGAAATACGCAAAACGAGTCGTTTTCCCTTCGACATCCGAGGTTTATGGCGCCTGCAATGAACCGGAATTTAAAGAAGATGAAAGTCTCCTTGTGACAGGTCCTATTTGCAAAGAGCGATGGATTTATTCCTGTTGTAAGCAGCTTCTAGATCGCGTCATCTACGCCTATGGCACAAGAGGTCATCTCGAATTCACGCTTTTTCGGCCATTCAACTGGATCGGCCCTCGTTTGGATTCATTGGATACAGCCAAAGAAGGAAGTTCTCGCGTTGTCACGCAGTTCATCGCTGAGCTGCTTTTAAAACGGCCGATCAATTTGGTCGACGGCGGCCTCCAGAAGCGGTGTTTCACTTATGTGGATGACGGGATCGCCGCGCTGATGAAGATTTTAGAAAATAAAAACGACATCTGTAGAAACCAGATCATCAACATCGGTAACCCCGCCAACGAGTGTTCGATAAAAGAACTGGCCATGCTGCTCAAGAAGTTGTTTCAAGAGCATCCCATGCATCAAAATGATTCGGTCTATTCCGACATCATCGATGTTCCTGCCGAAAAATTCTATGGCAAGGGCTATCAGGATATCCTGACGAGAAAGCCGAACATTGAAAAGGCGAGAAAACTTCTGGACTGGGAGCCGGCTTTCGATCTTGAAGAGTCTATGCGTCTGACCCTCAATTCTTTTTTGGAAGAAAACAGACAAGTAGACCTCTAGAGAAGGCCACGGTTGACCATGAGTATGCTTGGGCTGAAAATTGACGTCGATACGTATTGGGGAATGAAAAACGGGGTCCCCATGCTTTTAAAAATCCTGAAGGATTTCGGTCTTAAAGGAACTTTTTTTTTAAGTATCGGTCCGGACAACTCCGGACGCGCCGTCCTCCAGCTCATTAAAAATCCACTTTTCCTAAAAAAAATGTTGAGAACGAGAGCGGCAAGTCTATATGGTTGGCGCACGTCACTTTATGGGACCTTGCTGCCTGCCCCCATGATTGCCATGTCCTTCCCGGAATTGGTTCAGAGCATTATGAGAGAGGGGCATGAAGTTCAGTTTCATGCCTGGGATCATAGACGTTGGCAGGACGAATTGCCGAAAAAGTCAAAACAGTGGATTGAAGATTGGTTCGAAAAAGGGATCGCAGGTTTCGAAAAGCTGACCGGCCGAATTCCATCCGCTTTTGGGGCGCCGTCTTGGTTGATCGACGATCGAGTCATCGAAATCGTCCGGAAATATCATTTTGACTACCTCAGTTGCACGCGAGCGCCGTCTCCTTTTATCCACAGAAATGTGGATCTCATTGAAATACCATCTGATTTACCATGTTTTGAAGAGCTGGACCCGGAAGATGGAAAGCGCGAGATCAGCGGGCTTATGAAGGATGGTAAAAATCATGTTCTGCCCGTTCATGCCGAAGTGGAGGGGGGATTATTTGCTGAAAAATTTCAACAATTATTGAGAGATGCCATAAGCAGTGGAATTCAGATAACCACGCTGCACGATTTGAAAATGTCCCTGGAAGGTCAATCATGGCCGACTCGTTCCTACCGGATGGCCCTTTTGCCGGGAAGGCACTCACCTTGTGCAGTATAAGCTCCATCGATGGTGTCAGGTGACTTGAATCACAAAAATATCAAATATGATTCAAGGCGAATCTTTATTTGACGATAATGAATGCATCGACGGACGCTTGACATCCGTTTTTCCCTGTGTTAGTAATTTGCAATCATTTGGAGTTATTGAGAATTCATTTTAACATATCGGGGGGAGATGTCGGATAATTTCTTTACCTTGATGATTATACCTCGCAGAAAGAGCGCGGTAACCAAAATTTCAGTCCCCTACACACTGGTTCGCGGTCTTTTCGTGGGTTCTCTCATTGCCGTGCTGCTGGCGCTTTACGTCGTTTATGACTATGCCAGCATCAAAAGAGATCGAGCTGAACTCACCCGTCTCAGAAAACAAACGACAGAACAGGCAAAGCAAATCGATGAGCTGGCCGCAAGGGTTGACGAGTTTTCCGACCGCATGGAAGAATTCAAGCAGTTGGACAAAAAGATCCGCATTTTGGCTGCGAATCAGACAGGCCGAGAGAAGAAAATCCCCCTGGGGATCGGCGGTTCCAACGATGACCGCATCAAGCTTCACGAATTGATGGATCAAGACAAAGAAAAGCTCGTTTCCGCATTAAGGCTCAATATGAACAAATTAAATAAGGATGCGATCGAAACCGAGCAAAGTTTCAATGAATTATTGAAATACTTAAGAGAGCAAAAATCAATTCTGGCTGCCACCCCGTCTATCTGGCCTGTCAAAGGGTGGGTGACTTCGGAATTCGGATCACGGGATAATCCATTTGGATCCAGCTTCGAGTTTCATAAAGGCATTGATATTGCCACAAGGATGGGCAAGGAAATCATGGCCCCGGCGGATGGGCTTGTCATCGAGGTCGCTTATCAGTCCGATGACGGGAACATCGTTCGAATTGACCATGGTTATGGGATTGTCACAAGCTATTCCCACATGATGAAATCAGTTGTAAAATTTGGAACGAGAGTCAAAAGGGGCGATTTAATCGGCTATGTGGGGGATACGGGGAGAAGCACGGGAACGCACCTTCATTATGCCGTTTATGTGAACAATGTCCCAGTTAATCCAAGAAAATACTTGAAATAATCAAATCATCTGCTTATTATCCCCAAAATTAGGATAAGCTGTCTCATTAAAGGCTTGAGCAGGCCGATCAAGCCGTCTTAGAGATTCATTTGATATTGATCGAATGTTTTATGACATCAAAATCCAAAGGCGATTATGCCTTCATTGAAAGGTGATGAATGTTAGAGGCAATTCTTAAGAAAATCATTGGAACGAAAAACGATCGGGAATTAAAAAGGTTATCTCTATTACTGGACGAAGTGAACGGTTTTGAAAAAACCATGGTGTCTCTGAGCGACGCTGAACTTCAGGCGAAAACGACCTATTTTAAGGAGAAATTGAAAAGCGGTCTCACGCTTGATGATATTTTGACGGAAGCTTTTGCTGTTGTTCGTGAAGCCTCCCGAAGAACTTTACTGATGAGGCCGTTTGACGTCCAGATTATCGGTGGAATTGTCCTTCATGAAGGTAAAATCGCTGAAATGAAAACCGGTGAAGGAAAGACGCTTGCCGCCACCATGCCGCTTTATCTCAATGCGCTGGAAGGAAAAGGTTGCCATGTTGTGACGGTCAACGACTATTTGGCCAAACGAGACGCAGAATGGATGGGGCCAATCTATCGATTTTTGGGGTTGACCGTGGGGGTGATTGTTCACGGGTTGGATGACAACGAAAGGCGCATCGCCTATGGTGCGGATATCACTTATGGGACCAATAACGAGTTTGGTTTCGACTATCTTCGAGACAACATGAAATTCAGTCTTGAAGAATATGTTCAACGTGAGTTCAATTACGCCATCGTGGATGAAGTGGACAGCATTTTGATCGACGAGGCCAGAACGCCACTCATCATTTCCGGACCATCGGATGAATCGACCGATAAGTATCAGAAAATCAACCAAATTATTCCCCGGTTGAAAAAGGAAATCGATTATACCGTAGACGAAAAAAGCAAAACGGTCGTTTTGACGGAAGAAGGCGTCGCAAGTGTCGAAAGACTTTTGAATATTCAGAATCTTTATGAACCTCGTCATATCGAGATCGTGCACCATGTCAATCAAGCTCTGCGGGCGCACACCTTATTCAAAAGGGACGTCGATTATCTGGTGAAAGACGGACAGGTCGTCATTGTCGATGAATTCACGGGTCGCGTCATGCCGGGAAGGCGTTACAGTGATGGGTTGCACCAGGCTTTGGAAGCGAAAGAGCGGGTTAAAATCGAGAAAGAAAATCAGACCTTGGCGTCCATTACTTTCCAGAATTATTTTCGCATGTATAAGAAGCTTGCAGGAATGACGGGGACGGCGGATACTGAGGCGGAGGAATTCAAAAAAATTTATAATTTGGATGTCGTGGTGATACCAACCAATATGCCCATGATCCGAGAAGATCACAACGACTTGATTTATAAAACCGAGCAAGAAAAGATCAAGGCCGTCATCGAAGAAGTCAAAGCGCTCAACAAAACGGGACGTCCCGTTCTGATCGGCACGATTTCCATCGAGAAGTCGGAAATGCTCAGCAAGCATCTCACCCGTGCCGGCATCAAGCACCACGTGCTCAATGCCAAGAATCACGAAAAAGAAGCTGAAATTGTCGCCCAGGCCGGACAGGCCGGCATGGTGACCATTTCAACCAACATGGCGGGTC
>CAZPTW010000289.1:0-4753 GCA_964589235.1 uncultured Smithella sp.
GCTTTTCCAAGACGAGGACTTTTTGCCCCTTGACGGCCAGATGCGCCGCCGCGGACAAACCGCCCATCCCCGCGCCGATGACAATGACATCATAATCGGTCTTCGACGCAGGCGCATTCTTCAACGAGCAGCCGCTCAGCGTAAAAAAGGACATCAACAAGAAGACAAGAATCGCCATGAATTTCATTGAAGCACACTTACGACACATCAGAGACACCTCCTGAAACGGATATATTTTGAATTATCCCGCCAAAAACAAGACCTGTCAAGGCACACCCCCTCAAAAAAATCTTCCGCGTGTCATCAGACAGAAAAAATGTTACAATAAAAACGATGTGGTTCATTGCGACCGTCTCCCGAGTGAACGAGATCGACGCAGGCGGAGGTTTCGAACGTGCCCGACAGGGACATCACATGGCGGATACTGTTTTCCACGATTATCCTTCTGCTTGTCGGATCGTCGGTTGGATCCCGCGCAGCGGACTTGCCGCTTTTATCGGTCGACAACGCGACGCCTCAAATAGAGCTGGGACCCCATGCCGAATATCTGTTGGACCCCTCCGATCGCTACCGCTATGAAGACGTGATCCGGGGGGATATGCCGTTTCAGAGGCACAAGGGGAATTCCTTTCAATTCAGTTTCAAAAGAACCACCCTCTGGATCAAATGCCGCGTCGCCGTCAAAAAGGAGAATCCTCCCGGGGAAGGCGGCAGCCTTCGGTCTTTCCTATCCTTCGACAACGCGACCCTGGGAGCGGTGACGGTTTGGGTTCCGGTTTTACACGATGGCCGCCCAGACGTCGTCGAGCTCAAAGGCGGCTGGCGACAAAGCCGCGAAAGCCATGAATTTCCTTTTCTCCACCCAACCTTCATGCTGCCTCTGAACATCGACACATCCCGTCCACTGGTCATCCGGGTTGTCACCCCTTACTCCCTGCAGTTCCGCGCGACCCTCCAAACCGTCGCTGCCTTTCGGCAAAACAGCTTCACCATCGTATTGATCGGGGGGTTCTTCGCGGGCGTCTTGGTCGCCATGATTTTATACAATCTCGTTCTTTATCTCTTTGTCAGGGATCGTCACTACCTCTACTACATCATTTATGTCTTTTTCCTTCTGATCTGGCAGGTTACCCTCTTGGGTATTTTCCGTTATTTTTGGGGTCCGTTGGGCGATTGGATGATCTCCCACATCGTGGTTTTGGCCACGGCGATGATGTTTTTCGCCATTTTGTTCGCGATCGTTTTTTTGAACACCGCCACCACCGCCCCCAGACATGACCTTTTGCTCAAAGGTGTGGCCGCCTTGATGGTTTTCATTATGCTTTTATCTCTTTTCAGGCAATTGTGGGTGGCCAATGTCTTGGCGTATTTAAACGGCCAGATCGCCACCGTCTTGCTGCTCACCTCGGCTGTTTCGTCTTTGCGTTTTGGTTTCAAATCGGCCTTGTACTATCTCATCGCGGTCAGCACCCTCCTCTTGGCGGCCACGATCTTTCTTTTGAAGTTTTACGGTCTGATTCCGAACAACCCCTTCACCATGCACATCATGCTGTTTGGGACCGCGGCGGAAGGCATCCTCTTGTCTTTCGCGCTGGCCCACAGAATCCGCGTGATGCGGGAAGAAGAGCAGGCCATGCTTGAACGCGAACGCTTCCTGCAAGCGATCAGCGTCACGGATGAATTGACCGGCCTTTTCAATCGAGGTTTTTTCAACGCGACGCTCGCCAAGAAAATCGCGGAAGCCAATCGCATGCACACCAATCTTTGTGTCCTGATGATCGATGTGGATCACTTCAAGCTGTTCAACGACACGTATGGACATCTGGAAGGGGACAAAGTCCTCAAGGCGCTGTCGGAGTTGATGGCAAAAGTTCTGCGGGAGGACGACATCGCCTGCCGTTACGGCGGAGAGGAATTCGCCGTGATTCTGAGCAACACGGACATGAACGGCGCGATGGATGTGGCCCAACGCATTCGGTCCAACTTCGAAACCATCAACTTCCGATGCGGTGCCAAACGAAACGTTTCCGTCACCGTCAGCATCGGGGTGGCCCAATACGTTCCGACGGATGATCCCGACTCGCTGCTGCGCCGGGCCGACGAGGCCCTTTATCAAGCCAAGCAAACAGGCCGCAACCGGGTATGTCACGCCGCGTGATCGGAATTTTGGAAACGACCATCAACCGTCTCGACCTCGGGTAACGACTTTTTATGACGGCCTCGATGCTTTGACACGACATCGTTTTTTCACGAAAGCGACTATGGCTCGTCCTGGAGAGTTTGATGTTCCAAGAACCCTTCACGTGTCGAGACCCAAAAAGTCGCCGATCATCGAAGAGGAGCCGCGGCAGAGGGCATCAAAAAATTTGTTTTTGAAATTTTCTGTAAGGATGCCATATGCATTCAGAACAATGGATCATCGACGCGCAAAAGACGTTACACGTCAGCGCCGAGGCCGCCGCCTCGTATGCGAAAGCCAAAGAGCTTTTGCTTGAGGACGTGAACGCTTTCCTGACTTCCCATCCCCGGCTCGCCTGGCTGATCGGCGGGAATCCGTTAACGATGATGTACGACCATCACCGCAATCATATCGATTTCTTGTCCACGGTTTTCACATTTCAGAGCTTCGACCTCTTGGCCAAGACATTGCCTTGGGTTTATCGCACCTACCACGCCCATGGATTCTCATATGAATATTTTCCCGTGGAACTCGACGCTTGGAAAAGAGCGATCGGCAAACACCTGCCCCCCCGAAGCAGCCGCTGAAATCCTCGTGGTCTATGATTGGATTCTGAAGCACCATCACACCATCATCGATCTTGCGGGCCAGCCGCCGGAAGAGTCAGACCCTTATCCGGAACTCACAGACGAACGCGGACATTTTCAAACGAGTCTTCTCTCGGCGGACTATGCCGGCGCGCTGAAAATCGCCGAGTCCATTCTGGATCGGGAAAACGGCCAGGAAATGCTCTACATGGAACTGATCAAACCGGTCATGTACGAAATCGGACGGCTCTGGGAAAACGATCGGATCAGCACGGCGGAAGAACATCTGGCCACGTCGATCGTGGGACGACTGTTTGCCGCCCTTTACGAGAAAATTCCTTTCCCGTCGCCGCACAGAGGCAAGGCGATCGTCACTTCCGCGCCAAACGAATTTCACGAACTGGGGGCAAGGTTGCTGGCCGACCTGCTCGAGTCAGACGGATGGAACGTTCTCTTTCTTGGGGCCAACACGCCCGCCCGAGCGATCATCGACTTCATCGGAAAAATTCGTCCGCGGTTTATCGCCATTTCTCTGACCATGCCTTTTTCTCTCGATCGCATCTCGGACATCATCGCTTCCATCCGGGACAATCCCGATTTGAATTCGGTCAAGATTTTGGTGGGCGGTGCGGCCTTCAACGCGGCGCCGCATCTCTGGAAGGTCATTGGAGCGGATGCCTGGGCGGACACCCCCCGAAATGCTATTTATCAGGTTCGGCAATGGTAGAAGAACCCGAACATATCGCCCATCTCAGCGCGCTGATCACTGAGCACCCTCAGATCATCGCCCGCTATCTCTTAACGGCCGGACGATTATCGATTCTTCTTCTGGACCGCCGGGGGACCATTCTCGATTGCAATTTCTTTTTTCTCGAAAACATCGGTCTTGGGGAAAAACCAGTCGGTCAATCCATCGAGACTTTTCTTGCCGAAGCCCCGCCTGCGGAAAAGATAGATGAAGCGCAACTTTTCAGGAACGTGCGACTATCCTTCAAGCTTGAAGGATCCTCTGAGCGCAGATTGTCGGGGCAGATGATCGACCTCGGCCGCCTGCGGATCGTCTTCGCACACGAGATACGTTTGACCGACCATGAGATGTTGGACAAGATGTCGCGCCTGACCGACGAACTGACGAATTTAACGCGTGAACTCAACAAGAAAAACCGAGAGCTCGCTGAGGCAAACGTCAAAATCACCCAGTTGATGAACACGGATCCGTTGACGGGGCTGGTCAACCGGCGTCGGCTGATGGAGAGGCTCGACGAAGAAATGTCAAAAGCCCGTCGCCACGGCGATCCCCTTTCGGCGGTCATGATCGACATCGACTTTTTCAAATCGATCAATGACACCTTCGGCCATGACGCAGGCGACAAGGTGTTGATCGGACTCGCCCAGACCATCCGATCGATTTGCCGAAAGGAAGACATCGCGGCCCGACTGGGGGGAGAAGAATTTTTGCTTTTGTTGCCGGGATCGCCTGCCGCCTCTGCGCGCGACTGCGCGGAGCGAATCCGAAAAGCCGTCGAGACGACCGTCTTCGAGGGGATTGACCGCCCCGTCACCGCGAGCTTTGGAATCAGTCTCTTTTCAAAAAACGACACCCAGGAGAGCTTCCTCAAACGCGCGGACGAAGCGCTTTACTCGGCCAAAAAGTCCGGGCGAAACCGGGTTGTTTTCGGTTGAGGCTGTGAAAAGGCCTAGGGGTTACATAGCCCCCTTAGAGGCATCCCGGCCCACTGACTTCCGGAGAAACGCCTCGACATCTTGACCCATCGCCGCAACCCGTCCGGAAGAAACAAAAAAATTGACAGCCCTCGTTTTGAATTGTATAGCCCGCGTCGTTGACAGATGAAGAAAGACGGGAATGGGCGCCTATCCCCCTCACGATCCTCGTGCCGAAGACGGCGAACCGCGACTCGATTTTCGGCGGGGTTGACGCGCCGGAAAGGAAACATTAAAGGCCCCTTTGCCAGACCGCGTTTCCGAA
>CAZPTW010000290.1:0-4746 GCA_964589235.1 uncultured Smithella sp.
ATCACGCGCATGGCGTCGAACCCACCCCAAATATACGGGGTGGCGCCTTCCGATCCCCCCGCAATCATCCGTTTGGCCAACCCCACCCGAATTCGCCACATCGCCTCGATAATCGCCTCGTTTCCCGTGCTGCAAGCCGACGAGTTGGACGTCACCTGATTGCCCGCACCGATGAGCCCGCCGATACGGGCGCTGGTCCCGCTGTTCATGACCTGCTCAACAATCCGGCTGCCCAGACGTCTTACTCGTCCTTCATTGATCAGAGGGACGACGCTCTGCGCGATCGTATCCATCCCGCCGATGCCGGATCCCGCAATCACCCCGGTGTCCCAGTCCACTGTATCATCGCCGCTGTCGGGAACTTTAAACCCCGCATCCGTCCACGCATCCACCGCTGAGACCGAGGCATAGCCGATGTTATCGTTGATCGACATCAATTTTTCGTTGTCGAAATAACTTTTGCGAATCGCATCAAAATTTTCCGGCACACCGGCGATTTGGCATCCGAATTTCAGCTCCTCCAGCAGGGGCTGGAAACGAATGCCGGATCTTCCTTCCCGAAGGGCCTGCTCAAATTCGGCCAAACCGTGCGCATTTGGAGCGGCCACCCCCATCCCCGTCACCACAACTCTCTTTCTCATGCCTCGACTCCCATCCCGGCGAATTGTCCGACACAAACAATTTCACCATTTTCTCTTTCCATTGTGACATCCACTTTCAAAGCCCCTTTTCGCATGTATCTTTTTTTCCCTCTCACAATCACCCGCTCACCGGGTTGCACAATGCCTCGAAATTCGACGCCGTCCGCCAAAGAAAAGAGACTCAAAGGGCTCTTCATCTGGGACGGACGCACGTTTTTCACAGCAGCCAGCAAATACAACCCATAGGCAACCACACCAATTTGTGCCATGGATTCCATCAAAATCACACCCGGCGTGATCGGGCGACCGGGGAAATGCCCTGGATAAAAAAATTCATCCTCCCGAAAACGGTAGGCCCCCACGACTTCTTCCTCGCTTAAAAAAAGGATCTCGTCGATGAACCGAAACGGTCTTTGTTGCGGCACCAATGCCAGCACTTCCGCTTTCACGCTGTCATCAGCCTCCATAAAGACCTCCATTGACGTGAATGACCGACCCGTTGATATAGCCGCCCTTGGTCGAAAGGAAGGCGACCACCTCCGCGATCTCTTCCGGCGTACCGACACGTCCCAGCGGAATGCTCCCCAGAATGCGCCGCCGGACTTCCTCCGGCAAATCCCGCGTCATGTCCGTCTCCACAAATCCCGGCGCCACGGAATTGACCAGAATATGGCGTCCCGCCATCTCCTGGGCCAGCGACTTCGTGAACGCGTCAAGCGCCGCTTTTTCCATGGTGTAGGCGATTTGGCCGGCGTTGCCGGTATGCCCCACCACACTCGTGATATTGATCACGCGGCCCGACTGGGCGCGCATCATGAACTGGCGCAAGATCCGTTTGGTCAGATACCAAACACCGCGGGCGATGGCCCGCTGCTCGTCGAATTGTTCGAGCTTCATGGACATGATGTCGGCGTTGATTGACTGGCCGGCATTGTTCACCAACACGTCGACGCGCCCCACCTTTTCCTTGATTTGAGCCACCATCGCGTCGATTTGATCCACAGAGGTCAGATCGGCCGCTATCAAGAAGGCGCTCGACACCGCCTTTTGCAGATCTATGGCTTTTTCGGCGCTCCTGCGATAATGAATCCCCACGTAAAAACCCTCTGCGACCAACGCCCGCACACACGCGGCGCCGATACCGGTGGCGCCTCCCGTCACAATTGCTACCGGTTGATCCATTGCCGTCATTCCTCGACTTTCAACATGAGATGCGCCCAGGACAAACCGGCTCCCACAATCGACATCGCGACGCAGTCGCCCTTTCGAAGATCCTCCCATCGTGTCGACAGGACGGACGGTGCGCTGCCACAACCGGTGTTGCCGAACTGATCCACGCCGTACCAATGATGCTGAGGCGCGATATCCGCCCGTTCACAAACCGTTTTGAGCATGCTGAGATTGGCCTGGTGCCCGATGAAAATAAAACGTTCCGCCTCCGCGGCAAACTGCTGTTTCAATTGCCTGACGCCTTCCGTCGTGGTTCTGATGGCAAACCCCTGCACAGCGTTGCCCTCCTGGGCGAATCGCCAGGCATAATTGATGCCGACCTTCTCCCAGGCTGAGGGACGGGACTCATAGCTGGAACTGACAAATATTTTGTTCGACGGCACTTTGGAAGAAACGACGGCCGCCGCACTTCCGTCGCCGAACAAAACGGCGCTGGCCCGGTCGGAATAGTCAACGGTTTTGGTGAGGGTTTCGGAATCCACCACCAACACATACGGCGGCAGCGCGTCCGGATTCATGTTGGACAAAAAATGGATTTGCATCCCAAAAGAACTGCAAGCCGAATTCATGTCGAAGCAAGGGACATCGATCCCCAAGACGGACGCGACAGCGGACGATTCCGCAGGCGCGATATTGTCCGGGGAAGAACTTCCCGCAATGACCATTCCGATATCTTCCCGTTTCAGCGACGATCGCTCAAGCGCCATCATCGCGGCGTTCGCCGCCATATCCGCGTTTCGGTACTGTCTGGCTTCGAAGGCCGCGCGAAAATCCGCATTCTTCGTCTCACGAATGTAGTCCAAAGGCAAGACGGTCCGACGATTGACGATGCCCACTCGCTCGAGAATCCACTCGCTTGAGGTCCCGATATCCAACGCCTCCAAAAACTGATTGGTAATGATGTTTTCGGGATAAAAATGCCCCATGCCGTGCAGAAACAACATGATTACACAAGCTCCCGTCCGATGATCATGTTTTGGACTTCGCGGACCCCCTCATAAATATCGATGATATGGGCGTCACGCGCCAGTTTGGAAATCTCGTATTCCGTGGTAAATCCGTATCCACCGTGCAAGTGCAGACCTTCCGTCGCGCAGAAGATCGCCGCTTCCGCACATGTGTTTTTGGCCAGCGACGCATACATCCCGGCGTCTTGCGCCTTGTCTTGAATTTTGCAGCAGGCCTTGATCAGGGCGAGTTCCGCGAGCTCGACCTTCTTCCACATGGTGGTAATCATATCGCGGGCCACCGGAAGGTCGCAGATACGCTGGCCGAACTGTTTGCGTTCCTGCGTATAGGCGATGGTCAAATCGAGCGCACGTTTGGCCAATCCCAAGCCGATGGCCGCCACCATCGGCCGCGCGTAATCCAATACATCGACGATATACTTGAACCCGAAGCGACGATCTCCGATGATCTGATCCGGCTGAATGATCACATCCTCAAACGTGACGCTCGCCGTATTCGACAACCTCTGCCCCAATTTGTCTTCCGGCTTGCCGATGACGATCTTTCCGCCGCCGGGCACATTGATTTCCCGGGTGGAATTGCCGATATCGGGCAGATTCTCAGAGGTCACCGGTTCCACAGGAATCACCACGACGGCCATGAAATTGGAGGTCGGCTTGCCGACTTTGCAGACGACCGTAAACTGAGATGCGTAAGAGGCGTTTGTTATGAAGCATTTCGACCCATTCAAGACATAGGAACCGTCGTCTCGTTTGACCATGAAGCTGGTCATCAGCGAATTATCCGATCCAGCCCCCGGCTCCGTCAGACAAAAAGAGGCCAAAATCGGTTTTTCGACAAACGGTTTCAAAAATCTCTCTTTCTGGGCGTCCGTTCCGTGCTTGCTGATGACCACATTGGCCAAATCGTTGCACATCGCGGATGTGGAAATCCCCGTATCACCATATGAAATTTCTTTGATGATCAGCGCCGAAGAGAAGACATCCACATCGAACCCCTTGACGGATTCGGGGATGGAAAGATTGATCACCCCCATCTTCCAAGCCGTTTCAATGATCCTCCAGGGAAATTGATGGGTCTTTTCCAACTCGAGAATGTGCGGGGCAATGGAATTTTTAACCAGTTTACGGACGCTTTCTATGTACATGCGTTGATTGTCGCTATAACTTAAATCCATAGGTCAACCTTTCTTGTTGAATTTTTTCTCGATCGGTATTCTTCATCGCGGTGGCCGACCACCGGAAGACGATCCGGCTATCGACCGCCGCGACACTCGACATTTACACCCCTGCGCCGGTGGTTTTTTCCAGGCCGTATTTGGCCTTGAGGAATTTTTCCATCGTCGCCGGATAGAGAATGTAGGCGATGACATCCTCATCGGTGCGGGCCAAATCACCCAGCTGTTTTCTGGCCTCTTCCAACTCCGGTTGAAGATGATCCGCCGGGCGATCGGTGATGGGCTCCTGGCCGAGCTTATAATTTTTCAATATTTTCTTGGCCAGTTCCGGATCGACTGGAACCGGTGTTTTCCCATACAACCCCAGCACCAAATCCTTCAACTGGTTGGAAACACGGACATAGCGTCCAAACATCACATTCAAGACCGCCTGCGCGCCGATAATCTGGGAGACGGGTGTCACCAACGGCGGATATCCCATGTCTTTACGGGTCTGAACCACCTCTTTGGTGATTTCTCCCATGCGGTGCAGCGCGTTCATATCCTTAAGCTGGCTTGCCAAATTGGAAATCATACCACCGGGAATCTGATGGGCGAGCACTTCGCTGTCGATGATCGACAATTTATGGTCGGCAAGAAAAGCTTTGTACTTCGGCGCGATCTTCTCTAGGTGTTCGCCCAGCTTCAACAGTTTTTGCAAATCCAACCCGCTGTCACGGGGGGTCCCCG
>CAZPTW010000291.1:0-4742 GCA_964589235.1 uncultured Smithella sp.
CCCCGTCCCTTCATTCTTGCGGGTCAGCCCTGTGTCGATCTGCCGAAAAGGCAAAAAAAGCTCTCGCAAATCCTCCGGGCGAATGCCAATCCCCGTATCCGAAACGCGCAGACGGACGGCTCCGGAAGATTGACGGGTCTTCGAGACAGGGGGAAGGCCCGCCGCGGGGCAAATTTCGGCCTGCAACGAGACGCTTCCTTTCTCCGTAAACTTCACGGCGTTACTCAGCAGGTTCAAAAGGATCTGCTCCACCCGCCGCGCGTCGCCGACCGCTTTTTGCACCCGGGAATCGATGTGCACATGCAGATCCAAACCTTTTTTCTCGGCGGCAGGTTTCAGGGAAGCCGCGGCTTTTTCAATGACCGATCTCAAGTCGAACAGTTCATGCCGTACCTGAAGTTGCCCTGCCTCGATTTTAGAAATGTCGAGGACGTCGTTGATGAGGGATAGCAAATGCTGGGCGCTTGCCTTCACCATCCCCATCTGCTTTTTCTGTTCATCGTTGAGCGGACCGGCCAACCCCTGCAACAAAATGCCGGTGAAACCGATGATCGAATTGAGCGGCGTCCTCAATTCATGCGACATGGTGGCTAAAAAAGCCGATTTGATGCGATCGGCCGCCTCGGCTCGTTCTTTGGCGACGGCGAGTTCGGCTGTGCGTTTTGCGATTCTTTGTTCCATTTCTTTGTTGATCTGCTGAAGTTCACGGGTCCGGACATTCACCTGATGTTTCAAGACAAAGCTTCCCAAGAGGCTGGCCAAAAACAAGATCCCGGCGCTCAGGCCGGTGATTTTGATCCAAAGGGGTATTTTGAAGCGCACGTCCTCGGAGGTCCATCGTTTCATCGACGCGTAATACGCGGAGTGCGGGTCCTTTTTCATCGCGGTCACGCGGGCGTCGATGGCTGCCAGTAATTTCTTTGGGTCATTTTTCTGTGCCGCAAAAAAGAGATCGGACGGCTCGAATACAACCGCCGTGTCCTCAAGCCCAAACGTCTTGGCATGTCGCATGCCATAAAAACGATTCGTGATGGCGGCGTCCGCCTCCCCTCGGGCCACCTTCTCGAACATCGTCTTGTAATCCTGCACCCCAACGAGGCGGGCATTCAAGCCGAAGCCTTTGCTTAACCTTTCAAAGGCCGCCTGCTGAACGGAACGCTCCAGGACCAGAATTCTCTTTTCTTTCAAATCGAGGATGGAACGGACATTGTGGCCCTTCGGGGCATAGATCTGGTACCAAGATGACAAGACGGGAACTCGATGAAAGGCGAAAATTTTCTCTCGCTCCCCCGTGTAGGCGACATCCGGCATCAAATCGATTTCCCCTACGAGCAATCGATCCAGTCCCTGGGCCCATGTGCCCATGACATAATCCAATTTCCATCCTTCCTGCCTGGCGATTTCCTCGATCACATCGATGAAAAGGCCCGAGGCCCGTCCTGTTTCCGAGGTAAATATCTTCGGCGCGTTTTCATAGACACCCACTTTCACAACCCGGGTTTCCGCCTGGGCCGTGAAACCAATCACGCAGAGATACAAAAGCATGATCACGACGCGACACAACTGAGCCGCGGCCGTCGAAGACCTAGATGAAGAGCGTCTGCCACCCGATGGTCTTTTCATAAGACGTTCCTAATATTTCAAGGTCACCTGAAATCCGAAAAGCCCTCTGGTCCATGTCCACCGGCCCTCCGCGTTTGAAAAATCCACGCGGACATACGGGCCCATGGCGATGTTTCGAGTGACATTTTCGCTGATACCGAACTTTACGCGGCTCAACATGAGCGCTTTGTCGCCGTTTTCATAGTAGAGTTCCCACCCCACATGGGGTTGAAGACCGATATCGGGACGTGAGAAACTCAGCGTATTTTTTATGCGGAAGTCATTCCATCCCGGTCTGAATCGATGTTCATATCGAATCTGATTGGAGATTTTAAACCGCAGGAGCGTCGTCGTCGCGTTCATGTTGATACTGGGTCTTTGTTCAAGAGCCCAGTGGTCCGAAACGATCTTTGTGAATCCCTGCTGATAGGATAGAAGAAAAGAAATCCAGGGACAAGACGTCTGATAGTTCAACCCGGCGGCCCATTCAAGATAATCCAAATCGGACATATTGTGATCGGCTTGGATGAAAACATAGGATAAGACCTGCCATCGCGGATGGAGGGTATAGAGACCATTCAGATCCAAACGGAACGACGCGTCATGGTCTGCGTGGACCGTCGAGGCCTTGAAAAAAATAAAAGCCAATAAAAGCATCTTTTTCGATAAGCGGTTCTTCATGGCGTCGATTTGATCCCTCTTGCTTTTTTTCCTTCAGGTCAAAATTGAAGTTGATTTCATGAGAGGAAAGCAACTTCCCAAAACCGCGAAGGCCGCCAGCCATTCACCGGCATTATCCGTCCTTTTCAACCCACGGGTTTTCCACATCAGCCGTTTTGCCTTCCAAAACGGCAATCCGAGCCTTGAGCTCCCGCATCCGCAATTCTCGATCCACAAACAGCTTGTTGATCCGCTCGAGGTCTTCGGTTTTGGCTTGAAGTTCCCGCGTGCGTTCATCCATCCGCCGATCAAGATCGGCGTTCAATTTTGCGAGGGCCTCCTCCGCCTTCACCCGATCGGTGATGTCGATGACTGTGGTGATGAAGTATTTCAAAACACCATCCGCCCCGTAAAAACCCGCCACGCTCACGTCAGCCCAGAAACAGGAACCGTCCTTGCGGATGTATCTCTTGGTGAAACGCGTCGATTTCTTTTCACCGGTCTTCAGAGGGGCAATCGCTTTTTCGACGACCTCGACTTCCGACTCAGGCGTCACATCCTGCCATCGTTTGCCTTTCATCTCCTCCCGGGTATACCCCAGCATCTGACAAAATGACTCGTTGACATTGACCTCGCCTGTCGGCTTCGTGATGGATTTACCCACATTGGCGGCCTCAAAGATTTGTCGGAAGCGTTCTTCACTGGCCAAAAGAGCTTCGGCCGCATCTACTTTTTCCATCTGGAAACTCGTCTTCTGAATCTGCCAAAGCATCAAGACGGCAAAGCCCACGCCGCCGATGAGTAAAAACACAACCACCACCATAATCCTGAGACGTTCCCGAAGCGGCGCGTAGATTTCTTCCTGATCGATCCGCACGACCATCGCCCAGGGCGAATCCGGAATCATGCGAAGCGCGGCGATGACGTCCCGTCCCCGGTAATCCACCCCCTCGATGACCCCTTCCTCCCCTTTTGCGGCTCTGGCGGCGGGCAAGTTTTTTTGGGACAGAGGCAAACGCAGCGTCAGAGCCGAATTTTTTCTATATTTGAGCTCATTGAGAAAAAGCACCTCGTCGCCTTCCCGGCGGACCAAAAGCGTTTCGGCCGTCTGACTCGGCGTCGGCCAACGCTGGATCATTGGATAGAGGTAAGTGCCGGGATCGATGACCAAAGCCACAACACCCGCAAAACGACGGTCGATGAAAATCGGAGCCAGGACGGAAAGGGTGATCGACCCATCCGACACTTCACGGTGAAAGTCCAGAAAAACGGGACGGTTGATCTTTGCAATCGCCGTCAAATGCTTTCGTATTTCGTCGCAGACGGCCGGTCTTGAACCATTCACGACGACGATCGGACGACCCAAATGATCTAAAAGAAAAACATTTTTGTATTCATAAGACCTGTGGGTCCCCTCCAGCCAGGCGCGAAGCTCTTTCCGGGACTCAAGATCGTCGGGGCTCTGCAGACTTCTCCGGACCAATCGGACAAACACCGGATTATCGTGAAGAACGGCCGCGTCGGCGAGTCTTTCTTTCCGCCACTGGACCAATTCCCGCATTTTCAAGTCCCCGATAGAAGTCAAGATTTGCTCGACTTCCGTCCGGTAGGCGCGCTCGTAATGCCAATGGTAAAAGTATCCAGCCAAAATGATACACGTCGTAAGAAGCGCAAACAGGGCAATCAGCGCGGACGGCATACGGCCGGCATCCAACAAGGGCAGACGGGTCTGTGGAAAACGGCCCAGATAGATCCCCAGCAAGGCCAAGCTCATCCCAATGGCGAGACCCGGGATCAGAGGGTTGAACCAGGATTCCGGAATCAGTCCCAGGCCGGGTAAAGGAGCCGCCACAGCCATCACCAAGGCCCCGGCGCCAATCAAGACTATTTGTCTTGTCTTGAAGTGGTCAAAGCGCAGCCAGACGGACACCAGGATCAAAAGACCGATGGCGACGAGCACATAAGAATACGCCAGATGAACCCACATCCAAATCCCCGGGATGCGCTCCGCCGTTTGCGCGATGAAAAAAGGCCCCCGCGTGAAAAAACCAGGGGGCTTTTTTTCCCACAGACCGTGAGCGGAGTTGGTCCAAATCACCGCTTGAGTTGCCGCGGGGACGATCCACAAAAGCGCCTTCCAGGAAAGATCGAGCCATCGTCCATATCCCGCGTATTGCATGACGAAAATGAACCAGATGACCGGAATCGACGCCAGTCCCGCGAAGCGCAACTCAAACCAGAAACGCGCCCAACCGGCGGACGGCGCCAAAATGGAAAAACCTTCCAAGGCGGCCGTCAAACCCACGACGACGGAAAGCCACATAAACGCGCGGATCCCCGGGATATCCCGTCTTCTCCGGGAAGAGTCGATGAAAAAACCGGAAACGAAAACGACGACCAGGATGGAAAATGTGTATAAAACATCAATTCCATTCACGGCGGAGTTCCTCCCTTTGCGGCGTTTTGGGGCGGCCGACGCC
>CAZPTW010000292.1:0-4721 GCA_964589235.1 uncultured Smithella sp.
ATGACTAAAAATACTTGTACATCATGGACGTGACATGGAGAACAAATTTACCGTGATCCTGACGGTTTTGCGGTTGCATAATATTTTGCTTTTGTGATAGGCATGCCGTCGAAGGAAATCGATCATGCTGAAGATGTTTCCGGTTCAAGACAAATATATGGCCTGCTGGATCAATCCCCATGATTTCGGCGCGCACGCGCAGAGTTTGGTCTTCATTCACGGGTCCGGCGGCAATTCGAATGTCTGGGCCTATCAGTATGCCGAACTGCACCGGCGCTATAATCTCGTTGCCGTCAATCTTCTCGGTCATGGCGAGTCTGAAGGCGAAGGGGAGACGGATATCGAACGCTATGTATCCCAGGTCAAAGCGATCCTGGAGGTTCTTGGACTGCGCCGTCCGATCCTCATCGGCCATTCCATGGGGGCGGCGATTGTCCTTTCTTTTGCCGCGTCCTATCCCGAGGCCGTTTCAGGAATCGTTTCGGTGGGTGGAAGCGCCACGCTGCCGGTCAATGCCGACATTCTGGACGGGTTGATTAAAAATCCGGATATCGCCTTGGATTTGATCTGCAAATTTTCTCTGGCCAAGGAAAATCGTCCGAGGCTTTACGACGCGATCCGAGCGAGCATGACCAAAAGAGGCATCGGCGTCTTGGTCGGTGACATGGAGGCTTGCAACAAAGTGGATTTGACCGGCCGTTTGAAAAAAATCGCCGTGCCGGCATTGGTGGTCTGCGGCGCGCAGGATAAAATGACGCCGCCTGAGGCATCCAGGGCGCTTGCCGGCGGCCTTCCCAGCGCGCAGCTTGCGTTTCTTGAGGGCGCAGGCCACATGGTCATGATGGAGAAACCGGACGAATTTAACAGCGTTTTGACGAAGTTTTGCGAGGGTATCGACCAGAGGGGATCATGTTTGTCTTAAACAACTTCATTGTCGCCGTCGCCCGCGTGATCGATGTGGTTTTGACCGTCTATCTTTGGATCGTCGTGATCCGCGCCGTCGTGTCCTGGGTCAATCCGGACCCCTATAATAAAATCGTGATTTTCTTATATCGCGTGACTGAGCCGGTTTTGAGGCCCATCCGCCGAATGATCCCGCGGCACAACCTGCCTATCGATTTTTCACCGCTTGTTGTCCTTTTGGGGATTCTGTTTTTGCAATATTTTCTGGTACAAACGTTAATCGATTTGGGTCACAGAATGTAGCGGTGGGAAAGGCTTATCCTGTGGCGGATACGATTTTTTTTCACGAGACGAAACACGGCATCACTTTCGATATTCATGTCACGCCGCATGCTTCCCGCGCCGAAATTACAGGCGGGATCGAGGGGATGTTGAAAATAAAGGTGACGGCGCCGCCTGTGGAAGGGGCGGCCAATGAAGCCTGCATCGCCCTTTTGTCCAAAAGGCTCGGGCTTAAAAAGAGCCAGGTGGAGATTGTCGCGGGCGCCAAAGGACGGAAGAAAACCGTTTTGGCTCGGGATATCGGCATCGAAAAGCTCAAGCGGCAAATGCATCCGTTTGATTGGGTCGACCGACGCGAAGATCGTTCGTCTTAAATGCGGGGATACGGTCGGGAACATCACAACGCCGGGCCGGACGTTTTGAACAAGGGCGTCGAAGCCTTTGTTCTTCAATGAGAAGACATCCAAGACATGGCATCTCTTTCATCGGATAAAGCGGAAAACGCAAGAGTCGCTAAAGCCGCGGGAATCGTCGGTTCATCGACGATGATCAGCCGTGTTTTCGGTTTCGTGCGGGATTTGCTGATCGCCTTTTTTTTCGGCGCGAGTTGGATGACGGACGCTTTCTGGGTGGCCTTCCGCATTCCCAACATGCTGCGTCGTTTGGTGGGGGAAGGTTCTTTGACGGTGGCCTTTGTTCCTGTCTTTACCGAGTATTTGCAGAAGAAAACGAAGGAAGACGCTCTCGAGCTCGCTTCCAATGCCTTTACCATCCTTTCCGTTCTTTTGGTGATTTTATCGTTGATCGGCATTTTGATTTCCCCTGTCATCGTCGGCCTCATCGCTCCCGGTTTTATCTCTGATCCGGCCAAGTTCGAACTGACGGTTTTTTTAAACCGTCTGATGTTTCCCTACATCTTTTTCATCGCGCTGGTCGCGCTGTGCATGGGGATTTTGAATTCATTCAACTCTTTTACCGCGCCGGCTCTATCTCCGGTGATGCTCAATCTCGCCATGATCGCCGCCATGCTGTTTGCCAAAGACTGGTTTTCCCAGCCGGTTGTCGCTTTGGCGGTCGGCGTGTTGGCAGGCGGTGTCTTGCAACTGGCCATGCAATGGCCTTCTTTGCGCAAATTCGGCGTGACTTTCAAATTCCGGTTTCATCTGCGTCATCCGGGCATCGAGCAAATCGGTCTTTTGATGCTGCCGGCGATTTTAGGGGCCGGGGTGGGCACGATCAACACCTTCATCGGAACCATTTTGGCTTCGCTTCTTCCCAGCGGATCCGTCACGTATCTTTTCTACGCCGACCGAATGATAGAACTCCCCTTGGGGATTTTTGCCTTTGCCATCGGCACGGCCGCCCTGCCGTCCTTTTCCAAACATGTGGCTGCAGGCGATATGGATCATTTGAAGTCCGGTATTTCGTTTTCACTGCGTTTGATGCTTTTTCTGACCATCCCGTCCATGGCGGCGCTGATGGCGCTCAACCTTCCGATTATTTCCGTTTTGTTTCAGAGGGGGGCCTTTGACGCCCAAACCTCTGTCCATACCGGAAACGCCATGTTCTGCTACGCGTTGGGCCTTTGGGCCTATGCCACACAGCGCGTCTTCGTGTCGGCGTTTTATGCGCTGCAGGATTCCAAGTGGCCCATGAAAGCGGCCGTGATCACGCTGATTGTCAATGCCGGCGCAAGCGTTGCCCTGATGGTCCCTTTGAAACACAACGGCATTGCCCTGGCCGGCTCCGTCTCTGCGATGGCCAACGTTTTGGTTTTGGCGATTGTTTTACGAAAAAAGATCGGCGTCTATCTGGAGCGCGCCTTTTACGTCTCCGTTTTAAAGATGGTGATTTCCTCTTTGGTCATGTTGGGGGCGATGGGGATCATAGAATGGTTCATGCCCTGGCAAACGTCGGCGACGTTTCGGCAGCGACTGATTTATTTGTGCCTGTCCCTGACAGGGGGAGGACTCGCTTTTTTCATCTCCGCCTATGTGCTCAAAAGCCCTGAAATTCATGCCATCTTAGATCGCCTCAAAACGAGGCTGAACCGTGTCTAGCGCGGGTTTGGCCGACAAAAACGTTGACTTCACAAGGTCAAAGTGATAGGAACTTTTGTCTTTGAGAGCCAAGACCATCGAAGACAAAAGAAGGTTCTATATGTTAGATCTCAAGTACTTAAGGCAAAACATCGATTTTGTGCGCAAAAAGATGGACGAACGGGGTCAAACGATCGATTTTGACCGTTTTGTCGATCTGGAAGCGAAAAGAAGGGACATTTTGCAGGCCGTAGAAACGTTGCGCAACGAACGAAACAGCGTTTCCAAGCAGGTCGGCGAACTCAAAAAGAAAAAAGAAGACGCCTCCACGCTCATCGCCAAGATGGGGGAGGTGTCGGCCAAGATCAAGGAATATGACGAGCGTTTGCGCGTCACGGAGGAAGAACTCAACGCCTTTGTGATGATCGTTCCCAATATTCCTCATGAATCGGTGCCGTTTGGAAAAGGTTCCGAAGACAATCCGGTGGTACGCACCTGGGGTGAAAAACCGGTGTTTTCCTTTGAGCCCAAACAGCATTTCGAATTGGGGGAGAGCCTCAATATTCTCGATTTCGCCCGCGGGGCGAAACTCACCGGCGCCCGCTTTACGCTATACCGCGGAGCGGCGGCCCAGTTGGAACGCGCGATCACCAATTTCATGCTGGATTTGCATACGACCCAGCATGGTTACACGGAGGTGTTGACTCCGTTTATGGTCAACGCGGATAGCATGACCGGGACCGGGCAGTTGCCCAAGTTTAAAGAAGATCTTTTCAAGATCGAGGGAATGGATTACTACCTGATCCCCACGGCGGAAGTTCCGGTGACCAACATTTTTCGGGATGAAATTCTGGACGAAGAAAAACTGCCGATATATTTTGTGGCCTATTCGCCCTGTTTCCGCGCGGAGGCGGGATCTTACGGCAAAGACACCCGCGGTTTGATCCGCCAGCATCAATTCAACAAAGTGGAGATGGTGAAGTTCAGCAAGCCGGAAACGTCCTATGACGAATTGGAGAAACTGACGGCGAACGCGGAAGAAGTCCTCAAACGGTTGAACATTCCTTTTCGAACCGTTTGTCTTTGCACAGCCGATTTGGGTTTTTCTTCCGCCAAGACCTACGATGTTGAAGCGTGGCTGCCTGGGCAAAACACCTATCGAGAGATTTCGTCGTGCAGTAATTTCGAAGATTTTCAGGCGCGGCGGGCGTCTATCCGTTACCGTCGTAAAGATAACGGGAAAGTGGAATTTGTTCACACGTTAAACGGATCGGGTCTGGCTGTCGGCCGGACGGTTGTAGCCGTGATGGAGAATTATCAGCAAGAAGACGGCAGCATCATCATTCCCGATGTCCTGCGTCCTTACATGAGAGGTCTCGAAAGAATTACGCCTTAATCTTCCGGTACGAAGAAGCAAATCTTCCAACGCGGAAATTTAGATGAGGAGGGATGGCCGAGTGGTCGATGGCGGCGGTCTTGAAAACCGTTGGACGAAAG
>CAZPTW010000293.1:0-4719 GCA_964589235.1 uncultured Smithella sp.
GGCCGGTCCTTACTCTGCTAAACGATTTTTCCAGAGATGACAGTGTCTTTTCCATTTCCTCTTTGAACTTTGAAAAAATCTGATCTTTCATCATCAGTCTCCTACATAAGTTCCTATTTTTTTCCCACAAATGACGCCTCGGATATTACCTTTCTTCTGCATATTAAACACAATGATCGGCAACGAATTGTCGCGACACAAGGTAATGGCCGTTGAATCCATCACTTTCAAATTTTTGGTCAAAACGTCTATATACCGTATCCGTTTAAACATGGTGGCGCCTGAGTCTTTCATCGGATCTGCGTCATAAACCCCGTCGACTTTTGTCGCTTTCATGATCACATCGGCGCGGATTTCCATAGCGCGAAGGCAGGCTGCCGTGTCCGTGGAAAAATAAGGATTCCCTGTGCCTCCCGCAAAAATGACAATTCTGCCTTTTTCAAGATGGCGTATCGCACGCCGTTGAATGAAAGGTTCGGCGATCTCTCGCATCTCAATGGAAGATTGCACCCGTGTGGCGATTCCCCTGGCTTCAAGGGCTGCCTGAAGAGCCAGGCTATTGATGACCGTCGCCAACATCCCCATGTAATCGGCCGTTGTCCGGTCCATTCCTTTGGCGCTGGCTTCGACGCCGCGAAAAATATTTCCTCCACCGATAACAATCCCGATTTGGACATCCAGCCCTGATAGAGACTTGATTTCTGAGGCAATGTAATTCGCGACATCCGGATCGACACCGGAAGACTTGCTTCCCATCAACGCCTCACCGCTGAGCTTCAGCAAAATTCTTTTATAAGCGGCTTTTTTCTTTTCGCTCATTAGGATTTGATGTCCTCGCCGAGCTGAAAACGGGCAAAACGGCGAAGGATGATATTCTCTCCGGTTTTCGCGATCATATTGTTGATCAGCGTCGCGACGGTGATATCCTGATTCTTCACAAACTTCTGTTCGGTCAGGCAAACATCCTCGTAGAATTTTTTGAGTTTCCCCTCGATGATTTTATCCCAGATTTTTTCAGGTTTCTTTTCATCACGAAGCTGGCTGCGGTATATTTCTTTCTCTCTCTCCAAAGCCGCTTCAGGAATCTCTTCCGGGCGGACATAAATGGGATTGGCCGCGGCAATATGCATGGCGATATCCCTGGCCATGGTCTGAAAATCATCCGTTTTGGCTACGAAATCCGTTTCACAGTTGATCTCCACCATGACACCGATTTTACCGCCCATATGAATATAAGAAGCGATCGTCCCGTCTTTGGCGGCTTTCGACGATCTTTTCGTTGCCGCCGAAAGCCCTTTCTTTCTAAGGAAGTCGATCGCCTTTTCAAAATCGCCGCCCGACGACGTGAGCGCTTCTTTGCAATCCATCATACCGGCGCCGGTTTTTGTCCTCAATTCTTTTACCATTGTTGAAGTGATTTCCAATGTCTTACCCTCCTCAATTCTATGTCTGATGTCTTGAACGACATGCTTTTATTTCGTATCAGGAATGTTTTCCATCTCGACGCTTTCGGGAATATCCGCCTCATCATCTTTCGCGTCTGAAACAACTGCCTCCTTGTTCGATTCGGCCGCCAGCTTTTCCTCAAATTTCTTTTTCCCTTCGATGACGGCATCAGCGAACTTCGAAGCAAATAATTTGATGGCGCGGATCGCATCATCGTTCCCAGGAATCACATAATCAATGTCACTGGGATCGCAATTCGTATCAACAATGGCAACTAACGGAATCTTGAGCTTTTTTGCTTCTTGAACGGCGATGTGCTCGCGGTTCGGATCCACAATGAAAACAGCCGCCGGATAGGTCTTCATATTTTTGATGCCGCCTAAAACATTTTCCAGTTTTTCCATTTCCTTCTGGAGCTTGGTAATCTCCTTTTTGGGAAAGGCTTTAATCGAGTCGTCTGAAAACATTTTGTTGAGAGCGTTCAAACGATCGACACTCTTTTTGATCGTGACAAAATTTGTCAACATCCCACCTAACCATCTTTGATTGACGTAAGGCATCCCGCAACGCGACGCCTCTTCGCGAATGGCCTCTTGGGACTGTTTTTTCGTCCCGACAAATAGAATTTCCTTGCCTTGACTGACGGTATCAACGACAAAATTGTAGGCCGCCTGGAACATTCCTACGGTCTGCTGCAAATCGATGATATAAATGTTGTTGCGTGCCCCGAAGATATAGGGCTTCATCTTGGGGTTCCACTTGTTGGTTTGATGTCCGAAATGGACGCCGGCTTCCAGTAAAAGTTTCATTGAAATAGCTGACATGACTTTCTCCTTTTGTTTTTTTCCGCCATCTCCATCGCTTCGTCCGACGCACTCATTGTTTCAAGCAACACGCCGTCAATCCGGAGATGTGTGAAATTTTGCGGCAATTACCACAAAACGGTTTTTTGTTCAAGCCAAAATAACTTTTTTTCCAATAAAATTAATATTTTTATCAAGTCGAATATTCCGCGTTGATTTTAACATAATCATACGAGAGATCGGATGTGTGCAAACAATAGGATTTATCCCCGCCTCCGAGGGTTACGCGAATTTCGACCTTTCGCGCGTCAAATATCTCCTTGAGCTTCGCCAGCGGGTAATTCACGGGCGCATCTTGTGCAAACACGGTCAAATTGTTTATGGCCAACGAGACCTTTTCTCTTTCAAGAGCGATACCGGAGGCGCCGACCGCTGCGATAATCCGACCCCAGTTGGGGTCGCCTCCAAAAAAGGCCGTCTTAACCAAATTGGAATTGCCGATGGCGTAAGCCACACGTCGCGCATCTGATTTCGATTTCGCCCCGTCCACGAAAATCGTGATAAATTTTGTGGCGCCTTCGCCATCCTTCACGACCGCCTGCGAAAGTTCCGCGAGAACATCCGTCAACATCTCTCGAAAACGTTGCAGACGGGCCTGGGCTCTCTCCAGCGGATTATTCGCCGCCAGACCGTTGGCCATGATAATCGCCGTATCATTTGTACTCATGCATCCATCAACGCTGATGGCGTTGAACGTCGCATCGATGACCTGATGGAAGACGGTGTTGAGCGCTTTGGCATCAATGAGGGCATCCGTCATCACATACGTCAAGAGGGTCGCCATATTCGGCTCGATCATCCCCGCCCCCTTGGCTATTCCGCATATCGTGATATCCTTGGCTCCGACGATCCCCTTACGAATGGCAATTTTCGGAAACTTATCGGTTGTCATCATGGCTTCTTCTGCATCTTCGATGCCGTATTCATGGAGTCCTTTGACAAGCTTAGGGATTCCGGCTTCAATTTTTTTCACGGGAAGTCTTCTTCCGATCACACCGGTGGAACACAAAAGAAGATGTTCCTCATTGATCTTTAAATGCCGCACGGCTGCCTGCGATACATAAAGCGCATCCGCTATACCCTCCTTGCCGGTCGCGGCATTGGCGCATCCACTGTTGGTTAGAATAGCCTGAGCGACCCCCCGTTTAATTCTCTCCATATCAATCAATACGGGTGCCGCTTTAAAGGTGTTTTTTGTAAACAAAGCGGCCGCCTTCGCCGGAACAGTCGAAAAAATTAATCCCAGATCTTTATGATCGCCATTTTTAATGCCTGCGGATATGCCGTTGGCCAGATAACCAGGAACGTAAATTTTACTCGCTGATGTTTTCACCATGATTCAAACTCCTCTTGGTCTTACGCACCGCAACATTTTTTATACTTTTTCCCGCTGCCGCAGGGACATGGATCATTTCTTCCGACCTTGGCGCCTTGTCTTTTGATGGTTTTTTCAACTGAAGTATTCTCTCCCCGGCTCAAGATATAATCCTGCTTTTGTTTTTGTCTAATCTCCTCGACTTCCTCTTCCCTCTGTATTCGGACCATGCACAATTTTTCGACGGTATCCATCTTGATCCTGCTGATCATTTCCATGAACATGGCATACCCTTCACGCTGATATTCCCTCACTGGATCCTTCTGGCCGTATCCCCTCAGACCAATCCCCTCGCGGAGATGATCCATTGCCAGAAGATGTTCTTTCCAATGGATATCTATAGCCTGCAGCATGATGACTTTCATCAAATACATGGAGAGTTCCGGGCCGAATTCCTTTTCTTTTTCTTTCAAATAGTTCTTCACTTGCTCCACGATGTGGTCGTGGATTGCCTCCGGCGAATTCAAATCTGTGTGAGCGGCTAGATTCAAACGGATGTTGAACTGTTTGAAGACCGCATCATCGAGTCCCTTGAGATCCCAGTCATCCGGCTTGCTTTTTTCTCCGATAAATTCGGAAACAATCCCACCCGAAATTTCTTCAACCATCCCTTCAACATCTGCCCATAAATCTTGTCCACGTAAAACTTTTTTCCTTTGCTCGTAGATCACTTTGCGCTGATTGTTCATCACATTGTCGTAATCGAGCAAATGTTTGCGTATATCAAAATTCTGTCCTTCAACTCTTTTTTGAGCATTTTCAATCGCCCTGGAGATATATTTGTGCTCAATCGGTTGGTTTTCTTCAATGCCAATCGTATCCATGATCGAGGATATTCTTTCCGCCCCAAAGATTCTCAAAAGATCGTCTTCAAGAGAAAGATAAAATCTGGATGATCCCTTATCCCCCTGCCGCCCCGATCGTCCTCGAAGCTGATTGTCGATACGCCGGCTTTCGTGTCTTTCCGTCCCCAAAATATGCAAGCCACCCAGTTCGGCCACTCCCTCGCCAAGCTTAATGTCCGTCCCTCGACCC
>CAZPTW010000294.1:0-4719 GCA_964589235.1 uncultured Smithella sp.
GTGGACAAAAATATAATCTTCCGTTTCGTAGAACAGCTTAAGGGACTCATAAAACGCAAGTGACGAAGGGGAATTTTCGCCTTACGCTTTTTGAGACTGTCTGACGGCGATATCCCGTAGGCTCTCAACGTCGCCATTCCGCCGTTTTGAACGTAGAGATCTTCATCGATGCCGTCCAGATAACGCAAGAACATGATCTCATGATTCCCACAGAGACAGACAAGATTCGGACATTGTTCTTTCAACGCAAGCACAAAATCCACGACGGCGGGCCCGTCGCTCCCACGGTCGATGTAATCTCCGATGAAGACCAGTGTGTCGCAAGCGGGTTTGATCGGAATCTTGTCCATCAAAGAGAGCAGTTTATCCAGGCGGCCATGAATGTCGCCGATGGCGAATATTTTCTGCATGGTCTTTTGCGGCAAGATGATTTAATCCAATAGGGCGGCGGTGAAATCTTTGCTGTCAAACGGTCGCAAATCATCCAACCCTTCGCCGACCCCGATAAAGCGCACCGGAAGGCCCAACTCACCGGCGATACGAACCACCACACCCCCTTTAGAGGTCCCGTCGAGCTTGGTCAGCACAATCCCCGTCGCCCCGATGTCTTCCTTGAATAATTTGGCCTGCATCACGGCGTTTTGGCCGGTGGTGGCATCCAAGACCAATAACACTTCATGGGGTGCTTGCATCAGTTCCTTGCTGATGACGCGCTTGACTTTCTTGAGCTCTTCCATCAGATTGGTCCTCGTGTGCAAACGGCCTGCCGTATCGACGATGACCACCCCGTTGAAACCAGCCTTGACCTTGCCCATCGCATCAAAAACGACGGCTGCAGGATCGGCGTTCATCTTTTGGCGTACCACCTGGGCGTTGACGCGGGTCCCCCAGATTTCCAACTGCTCAATCGCGGCCGCCCGAAACGTATCGGCGGCCACAAGCAAGACTTGATGGCCCTGATTCCGCAACATATTGGCGAGCTTGCCGATGGTCGTCGTCTTTCCACTGCCGTTGACGCCGATCGCCATGATCACGAACGGCTGTCCCGCGGGAATCACCAAAGGCTTTTCCACGGCTTGAAGAATGGCGATCATTCTTTCCTGCAAAACCCGTTTGATCTGTGATGCGTCATCCAGCTCTTTGCGTTTGACCCTCTGCTTGACATCTTCGATCAGATCATAAGTGAACTGAGGCCCCATATCGGCAGAAATCATCAGTTCTTCGAGTTCTTCAAATAGAGCCTGGTCCAAGTGTCTCTTGCCGAAAATCAAATGATCCAGATTTCTGGTGAGAACATGTCTGGTCTTGTTCAGGCCCGTCTTCAGCTTGTCCAATAAACCCACTGATCAAAATTCCTTTCTCAGAATTGGGTTATTCATAGCGATTTTCACGTCTAAAGTAAAGGATTGGATCATCGGCGCTGCTTGAAAAAGCAGCGGCCGCGGACGTCCTCTCCCCTTAATCGGGAAGGATCAGTTGAGGGCCACGGAAACCAGCGACGAGATGCCTTGTTTCTGCATGGTCACACCAAACAACGTATCGGCCACTTCCATGGTACTTTTGTTGTGTGTGATCATGACCACCTGCGATTTTTCGGCGACGTCACGGATCAAACGATTGATGAGATTGGTATTGGCGTCGTCCAGGGCCGCATCGACTTCGTCTAAGATCAAGAAAGGCGACGGTCGATACATCAAAATGGCAAAAATCAGCGCAATCGCCGCCAGCGACTTTTCACCGCCGGACAGAAGGCTGACGCTTTGAGATTTCTTGCCCGGAATTTGAATATCGATATCGACACCCGTTTCCAACAGATCATTTTCATCGGTTAAAAGCAGCTTGCCCCGACCGCCTGGGAAGATCCGAGCAAAGACCTCTTTGAAACATTGATTGACGGCTTCGAATGTTTCCGCAAAGCGATCGCGGGAAATTTTGTTGATCCGCGTGATCGTGCGCTGCAAAGCCGATAGGGATTCATTGAGATCGGTCAACTGGGTTGTAAGAAACTCGTTTCGTTTATGAAGCTCTTCATATTCATTGAGGGCAAGAAGGTTCACTTCTCCGAAATTCTCGATGATTTTTTTGTCTTTTTCCAAAAGCGCGGATAATTCGGAGACCTTTTCCTCCTCGACCATCACGAAATCCGCCATCATGGCGGTCAGATCCACCTGATGTTTTTCGTAAATAGCCTTTTGCAAATTCTCACTCTGCAACATCACTTCCCGGCACTGAAGTTCCAACTCATTGATATTGCGGCGGACAGCGTCAAGCTGCTTTTTGATCTCTCGAATATCGTTTTCTTCGACTTTCAGCAATTCATCTTCCGCCGCCCGTTTTTCTTTCAATTCTGAAAGAGCCGCTTCGGCGGAAGCGAGGCTTTCGTATAATGTTTGAACCGCCGCTTGCTCCGCTTCCATGTCAGCGGTCAACTCGGCGATCCGTTGATCACAGGCCAAAATGTCTTCCTGTTTGCGGTTCACTTCAAAATCGCTGGCGTTTAAATCATTTTGCAAGCGGCTGATGGTGCGCAAATCCGCTTCTTTTTTTTCTCCCAGGGAGGCCAGCAGAATTTTCTTTTCCGTCAACAGACGTTCTTTGGCGTCGATTGCCGCGCGAGATTGCTGCCTGCGGGCGTTTAGGGCGGAGATAATTTCGTTGAGCTCTTTTTCAGCCGCTTCTCTTTGAACCACTTCCGCTCGCGTTTCCTGTAACTTCACGGCTGCTTGCGCCTCTTCTGTCTTAATGTTCTGACGATTGAACTCCAAAACGGCAATTCTCTGCTTGATCCTTTCCGACTCCTCCTCAAAACGCTCCACGTCTCTGCGCCGGGTGGACATGTCAATCTCCAAACGGTGGATACGGTTTTTCAATCCAGTCAGCTCTTCATCCCATCCGGCAATGGACGAGACAAGTTTTTTCTTTTCGTGATTTTTCTCCTCTAATTCGGCCGTCAAAGCGGACACTTCTTTTTCCAAACCGGCGATTTCGCGCTTGGTCGCCAACAAGCTTTTTTCGACGGCGGAACCGCTGCCACCGGTCAATACGCCATGCGGACTGATCGTATCTCCTTCCGGGGTGACAAACGTCCCTTTGAAGCCGTTTTTCCTCCAAAGGTTGATTCCAACTTCAATGGAAGGGGTTAAGAGCACATCCCCCAGAAGGCAATCGGCGATTTGCTTGAATTCCTCTTTGACCGATACTTTTCGGAGCAGAGGCTCGGCTTCTCGGAGATGTTCCGCCGTGTATGTTTCGTCACGGTGTCCTCGCAATTCCACCGGCACAAAACTTCCACGGCCCAGTTGATAACTCTTCAGATAATCGATGGCCCGTACGCCTTCTTCCTGATTTTTAACGACGACGTACTGTAATTTTTCACCCAACACGGCCTCGACAGCCGATTCATATTCACGCGGAACGTCAATATGATCGGCCACCACGCCGTAGAATTTATCGGAACTGTTGTACTCCTCAATCACTTTTTTCACGCCGTCGTTGGACCACTTATAAGAGGCCTCAAACTCGATAAGCGATTGGAGGCGGGACGCTTTCCCTCCGATCTCTTCCTTGATCTGAACGATACGCTCTTCGATCAACTGAAGATCCGATTTCGCTTGCGTGAGCTCATCGGCAATGTTATCCTTTTGATCCGTAAGGCGCAGCATTTCCTCCTCTTCCGCGGCAAGCCCTTCACGCAAAGCCGCCAGTTTCTCCGACAAATCATCAAGCCGCGTTCTGTCCTGTTCGATTTCTCGTATTTCGCGCTCCTCCCGCTTTTTGAAATCTTCCATGCTGCGGCTCAAACCGGTCATCACATTATTGAGCTTGGCCAAATCCTGCATGATATCGATATAGCGGATCTTGTGTTCTTCCAATTGGCCGTTGATCTCCCGGTCCGTCTCTAAAAGCCCGCAAATCTCCCGCTGGCCTTCGTCGAGTTCCTCCTGAAGACGACTCATATGGTTGTATGCCTCAGCGGCTCGTTTTTGAAGATTCTCGATCTCGACGATCAGCCCGGATTTCTTCTTTCCGACGATCTCGATTTCGACCTGGTTGCGTTTCTTTCGTTCAGCCGCCTCCGCAATGGATGTACTTGAAAATTCGATATTTTTTTCCTTGATAGTAATGGCGTTTTTGACATCAAACAGCTCGGATTGTTTGGCCCCAATTCGTTCGTCGCTTTCCAATAATCTCGCCTTTTTTTCGTCCAGAGATGACTCTTTGGCGTCCACCTGAAGACCAATGCTTTGAGCCTGTTGGTACAAGGCATCCCGGCTCTCCTGTAGAGAAGCATTTTTAATGCCCAATTCGGCAAAGCTTTGACCGGCCAAAATCAGCTCTGTCTCCCTCATGCGCTGTTTGATTTCTTTATACTGCTCGGCTTTCTTAGCTTGACGGGCAATGGCGTTTAATTGGGATTTGACTTCTTTGTGAATGTCGTTGAGGCGCAAAATATTTTGCTTGGTTTGCTCCATTTTGCGCACAGCGGCTTCCTTGCGGCTTTTGTATTTAGAGACGCCCGCCGCATCCTCAATAAACAAGCGTCGATCCTCCGGCTTGGCTTCAACCAACGTCGCCACAGATCCCTGCTCGACAAGCGAATAGGTGCGCGCTCCAACACCTGTCCCCATGAAAAACTCTTTGATATCCAGAAGGCGACACGGCACACGATTGATGAAATATTCGTTTTCCCCTTCGAGAACCGCCCGGCGCGCGATCGAG
>CAZPTW010000295.1:0-4715 GCA_964589235.1 uncultured Smithella sp.
GCCGAATGAACAGCCATGCCTTTCATGAGATCGAGCAGTTCATACCGGACATTGGGTTCAAAGAGCATCTTGGAACCGCCGGTGTGCACGGCATGGGCGCTGATCACCACCCAATCGGACAACGCCGCCTTTTTTTGCTCAATATCTTCGCAAATCAAATACAACGACATAATTTTCGAAAGGGATGCCGGCTGAATGATTCGATCTGCGTTGCGCTGATATAGCACCCGCCCGGTATTCATGTTCACGAGCATTGCCGCTTGGACCGGTGCCGACGTCTTTACCACTCTCGCGGCGGATGCGGCCTGTGGCATCAAAAACAAACAAAAGATAACAACCACCATTTTTTTCAAAGAAAACTCCATCTTTTCCGATACAAACGACCATGAAGAGGGTCGCTCACCGCCTTGAATCGGCGATTGATCGACGCGAAACGTTTCAGGTCAGACGGGCACTTCATCAAAGGCTTCCTTGAGAATGGCCACGCAGGCATCCATATTCTCCTTGGTATGATCGGCGCAGACGGATAATCTCAGACGTGTCCGCTTGGTTGAAACGGCGGGATACGTCACCACACCCGTTAACAACCCTTTTTCATAAATGCGTCTGCCGATTTCCCATAAGCGCATTTCTGCGCCCACCATGACGGGGATCACTTGCGATTTCGTCTCACCGATGTCCATTCCGGCATCGGTGAGCGCTTGGTGCATATAATGCGTGTTTTCCCACAGTCTGATCCGCCGGCTTTTGTCATTTGCATAAAGAGCCAGAATTTTTAAGATTCCCGCCGCGGTGTGCGGGGCCATGGCGCAGGAAAAAATATACGATCGAGCGGACACGCGCAGAAAACGGATCAGTTTTCTATCGGCCGCAACAAAGCCGCCCATCGCGCCGAAAGCTTTGCTGAATGTTCCAATCGTAATATCGATGTCATCTTCGACGCCGAAATGTTCTGCGACGCCTCGCCCGTTTTCGCCGAAAATCAATGTGGCATGAGCCTCGTCAAGCAATATTTTTGCACCATATTTCCTGCAGATGTCCACAATTCGCGGAAGATCGGCCAGATCTCCGTCCATGCTGTAGACACCTTCCACGCAGACGATGACCCGCTTGGTCTTCAACCCCTTGAGAACCCTTTCGAGGTGCCGCGGACTGTTATGATGGAATATTTTGATGTCCGCGCCGGCGAGTCTCGCGCCGTCATAGATCGAAGCATGGGAGAGAATATCCAAGACAGCGACATCGCCTGGTTTTAAGAGACAGGACAGCACTCCTAGATTGGCGCTGTACCCCGTGGGAAACACAAGAGCCGCCTCCTTTTTCTTGAAATCCGCGATGGCCTCCTCGAGCGTCCGGGTCATATCGTAATATCCACTGAAAAGCGGCGCTGAGACAGCCCCTGTCCCATACTTGGCCAGAGTCTTCTGGACCTCTTCGATCACCTCCGGATGAACGGAATATCCCAGATAATTGTAAGATGAAAAATTCAGATAATGTCTAACTGAGTCGGTGTAGCGGTCGTATGCTTTCACTTCGGGAACCGGTGCCGTTGTCAACGGATTCCCATATATGTAATACTTCTTGGAGATCGCATCCTCCAAATATTCCCAAAAATAATTTTTGACTTCAAAAAGATCATCGCCTTGATACTCAATGAACTCCTGGTGGTTGTGGTCCTCCAATTTCATATTTGTGATATCGAATTTTTCACGCGCCATCGCTCCGCCTCCGCAAGAAGAGTTTGAAAATGCATGGGTGATCAAAAACGGTGTCGAAACTATAGAAAACAGATGGACGGATGTCAATGATTCATTTTTTTTTGCACTGGATGTCATCAGATTTAAGTGGCTCAACGGGGATGGCATATCGCTTGACAAATCCTCTTTTGTGAACTAAATACTAGCATGTAAGTAGTATATGTGCCATAGACGGATCCGATCAAGGGAATCTGAATGAAAAGGATGTTGACTTTGTCATGAAACTATCGACCCGGTCACGATACGGCGTGCGCATGATGGTTGACCTTGCCTGCCATTTCAAGGACAAGCCGGTTTTTCTCAAAGACATCGCCGCGCGTGAAAATATTTCGGAAAAATACTTAAGCCTCATTGTGATTCCGCTCCGAAGTGCCGGACTGATCCGATCGATTCGTGGCGCGCGTGGGGGGTATATACTGGCACGTTCGCCCGAGGCTATCTCGTTGCGCGATATTGTGGAGGCCGTCGATGGAGAAACGTGTCTGGTCCATTGTGTCAAGAAACCGGATATCTGCAATCGCGCATCCACCTGCACGACTCGCGATTTATGGGTCTTTCTCGGAGACAAAATCAATGAGACGCTTGAAAGCGTCACCCTCGCCCAATTGGCCAAAAAGAAAGCGATCAAAAAAGGGGCATCCAATGAGAGACGCTGACAAAAATATTCAAGATCGCATCACCACATTGAAAAAGGAAAAAAACGCCGTCATCTTGGCGCACAATTACCAATTGCCGGAAGTGCAGGACATCGCCGATTTTGTCGGGGACTCCCTCGGATTGAGCATAGCCGCCGCAAAGACCGATGCGGATATCATCGTTTTTTGCGGTGTTCATTTCATGGCGGAAACGGCCAAAATCCTCTCACCGACCAAAACCGTTTTACTCCCAGACGCCAAAGCCGGCTGTCCCATGGCCGACATGATCGATGCGGAGGGACTGAAAACGCTCCAAAGAAAACATCCCAAGGCTGTCACACTCTGCTACGTCAACACATCCGCCGACGTGAAAGCGCTTTGCGACTATTGCTGTACCTCCGGCAACGCGCTGAAAATGGCCCAGCATATTCTCCAGACCCATCGGGACATCATTTTCGTGCCGGACAAGTATTTGGCCCGATGGGTATCCGATCAGATCGGACATCCATTCATCGTATGGGATGGTTTCTGCCCCACGCATGCACGGATTCTCCCCGAAGACATTGAACGCGCAAGACGGCTTCACCCCCAGGCCAAAGTTCTGGTCCACCCGGAATGCCAGCCGGAGCTGACGGCCCTTGCCGACGGGGTTTTCTCCACGGAAAAGATGTGCCGTTTTGTGCGAGAGGATCATGCCACGGAATTCATCATCGGCACGGAAATAGGTATCATCGCCCGCATGAAAAAAGAAAATCCCGACAAAACGTTTTACGCCCTTTTGGAGAAAGCCGTCTGTCCGAATATGAAGCGGATCACCCTTGAAAAAATTCATCGGTCCCTTCAGGACATGACTTACGAAATCACCGTGCCAAAGGAGATCGCCGATAAGGCGCGCCAATCGATTGATCGTATGCTGGAGATTTTTTGAATCATAGGCGCAAAAGGTTACATCCGCTTCAGTGACTATCGGAAATATATGTTTCTCGATCCATGTTGACCATGAAGAAAAACGCTTTGGGAATTGTTCATACGCATTACTATACTTTCGCAAAGGGGCCCCACCCGCTTCGGCTTCAATCGGGCAGGACACTGGGCCCGGTGACGTTGGCTTACGAATCTTACGGCAGACTGAACGAAGACCGATCCAACGCCATTTTGGTCTGTCATGCGCTCTCCGGCGATGCCCACGCCGCAGGGCTATCCGCCGAAGATCAAACCCCTGGATGGTGGGACGGTTTGATCGGCCCTGGTAAAGCGCTCGACACAAACCAATATTTTATTGTCTGTTCCAATGTCGTCGGCGGATGTAAAGGCAGTACCGGCCCCTCATCGATCAACCCAAACACGGGCAAACCCTATGCGCTGGATTTTCCCTTGATCACGATCGCGGACATGGTGGAAGCCCAACGACATCTGATCGATCATCTGGGTATCGAGAAACTGCTATGCGTCATCGGCGGATCCATGGGCGGCATGCAGGCCCTTCAATGGGCGTCATCCTATCCCGACCGGGTGTGTTCCGTTATCCCCATCGCCACGGCGCTTAAGCATTCGCCCCAACAGATCGCCTTCAACGAAGTCATCCGGCAGTCGATCATGGCGGATCCGGCCTGGCGCGACGGCTACTATTATGAACACGGACAGCCGGAAAAAGGGCTGGCCGTGGCGCGCATGATCGGGCATATTACTTTCATGAGCGATCAGTCCATGGAAGAAAAATTTTCCAGACGCTTGAAGAACGAACATCTGAGCTTTCAGTTTACGGAAGATTTCGAAGTGGAAGGCTATTTGCGTTACCGCGGCTATAATTTCGTCAAGCGATTCGATGCCAATTCTTATTTGTACATCACCAAAGCGATGGATTATACGGACCTCTCGGGCGAGCATTTCCTGCCTGGGGTCAAAAAAACCAGCATACGTTTTCTGGTGCTTTCCTTCAAGTCGGACTGGTTGTACCCTTCCTACCAGTCTCAGGAAATCGTGCGTCTGCTCAAAAAAAAGCACGCCTATACGACATACTTCGATTTGGCCTCGACGTATGGGCACGACGCTTTCCTCATCGAGATCGAGGACGAAACAAAACTCATCAAAAACTTTCTGGCCCATGTGATTCAACATCGCTGATCAAAAGAAGATTCTTATGAAAATCGACCATCAAATCATCTCTGAAATCATCTCCGACGGCGCGCACGTACTTGATTTGGGCTGCGGGGATGGCGAACTTTTAGCCCACCTGAGACAGACAAAGAAGGCTCAGGTGCAAGGGATCGAGCTCGATGAAAGCCAGATGCACGCCTGTGTGGAAAAAGGCCTGACCGTCTTG
>CAZPTW010000296.1:0-4669 GCA_964589235.1 uncultured Smithella sp.
CCCTGGACGTCTATGCCGGAGAAATCGTCGCGTTGATCGGCGCAAACGGCGCGGGGAAATCGACCATTCTCCGGGCCGTCTCCGGCTTGGTCCCCTACACAGGCAGCATTCGGTTTGACGGGAAAGATCTAAAAAATACCCCGTCCTTCCAGATCGTCGCCCGCGGCATCGCGCACGTTCCGGAAGGACGCGGCATCTTCGGCAATCTCACGGTTTTGGAAAACTTGCACCTCGCCGCCTGGCAGCGCAAAGACAAACCCCACATCTCATCGGATTTGGAGCGTGTGTTCGACTTGTTTCCCCGCCTGCGCGAGCGTCGCAAGCAGCTGGGAGGGATGCTCTCCGGCGGAGAGCAGCAAATGCTCGCCGTCGGTCGAGCGCTGATGAGCAACGCGCGCATGCTTTTGCTCGACGAACCTTCCATGGGGCTTTCGCCCGTTTTGGTTCGTGACATTTTCAAAATCCTCCGCGACATCAACGCGACGGGGAAAACCATTCTGCTGGTCGAACAAAACGCCCACATGTCCCTGGGTATCGCGCACCGGGGCTACGTCCTGGAAACGGGCCGAATGGTTTTAACCGGCGGCGGCAGCGACCTTTTGGGACATCCCAAAGTCAAAGAAGCCTACCTCGGCGGAGAACCGGCCCGTCCTGTTCCCCCGGCTTTTCCGCCGGACCGCCCGACGAGAGAAGGCTCTTAAATCCGGCCTGGGGAGGGCAGGGACCCGGTGCTTACGCCCTCTTTGGGTTATTTGAAGAGATTGCGGAAGAACTCTTTGGCCTCTTCCACTTTTTTGCGCAAAGTATCCAACACGGGACTTTCCGGATGCAGAGGGCAAGGCTCTTTCGGCGTCGTGCCCGCCAGGTAGGCCTCCTGAAAGGTCACCGGACATAAAGGCGTGGCCAACCCTCCAGATTCCGGATCAATTTTCGCCGTCTCGATACCTTCCGGAACCTCCAAGACGGATGGTTTGCTCCGAGCATACAAGGTTCGCAGGAAACGCGCACTGATTCGCAGGGCGCCGGAGGCCCCGGTCAATCCGGTCCCCGCGCCTGAGTCGTACCCCACCCATACGGCGCAGACTATGTCGGGGGTGTAAAACACAAACCAGGAATCACGGTATCCGTTGGTCGTCCCTGTTTTCCCCGAAACGGGGAAATCGATTTTTAGGGCCTTGGCCTCCCTGGCCGTTCCCCGTTCCAACACACCTTCCAGCGCGTAAGAGACCAGGTAGGCCACGCGCGGATTGAGCGTCTGAAGGCGCTGGCGTTTCGGGTCAATGATTTTTTCTCCGCTTGCATCGGTGATTCCCTCCAGCAGATTCGGCTCAAACCGCGTGCCGCCGGACGCGAACGTGGCATAGGCATAAGCGATCTCAAGCGGCGAGACTTCAAAGCTCCCCAGCGCCATGGAAGGCACCGGTTTAAGCGGGCTTTTGATCCCGGCCAGACGCGCGGCCTTGAGGACTTCCTCGAATCCTACGGTCTGAGCCAGTCGAACCGTGGCGGTGTTGACTGACTCCTCGATCATCCGGCGGATCGTGACGCTTGGATAGGGTTTCTCTTCATAGTTGGAAGGGGACCATGGTCCTTCGGGCGTTTGAAGCGTAATCGGTTCAGCCGAGATGAGCGTTGAAAGCGTCAAAGGGTCTCTCCCCCCCGGCGGCTGGGAAAGCGCCGCGAGCAAGACGAAGGGTTTGAAGGCGCTGCCCGGCTGGCGTTTGGCGTCCACAGCCCGATTGAAACGGCTGGCCCCGTAACTCCGCCCGCCGACCATAGCCACCGTCTGTCCGGTTTTCGGATCGACCGCGATCAGCGCGGCCTGCAGAGGCTCGCCCGCGCGCTTGGCTTTGGGTTCAATCTCTTCCAGCCCCCGAGTGACCGACTCTTCCGCCGCGGCCTGCAAGACAGGATCCAATGTGGTCCAATACCGGTAACCTGAATGATAAAACCGTTGCGTGCCCATTTCGTCCCGTGTGATCCGCTGAACGTAATCCATGAAGTAAGAGGACAGATGAACCGGTGTGCGGCCCGACTCGAGCCGAATGGGCGCATGGGCGGCCTGCAAATACTGATCCTGCGAGATCATGTTCAATTTTTTCATTCGGGAAAGGATCACGTTGCGGCGCTCTTTGGCCGCTTTGGAACTCACGAAAAGCAAATATCGGTTCGGCGCGTGGATCATGCCTGCCAAGAGCGCCGCCTCTTCCAGGGACAGATGCTTGGCGCTCTTGCGAAAATAGATACCTGCCGCGTCTTCCACGCCGTAGATCGCATCGACGCCCGTTTGTCCCAAATAGATTTTATTGAGATACATCTCCAAAATCTGTTTTTTGGAGTAGCGCAATTCCAACGCCAAGGCGAGCTCCGCCTCCCGGAGCTTGCGGGCGACCGTCTTTTTGGGGGAAAGAAAAAAGTTTTTGGCCAGCTGTTGGGTGATTGTGGAGGCCCCTTCGGCAAACCGTTTCTCCTTCACATCGGCGAAAAAGGCGCGGGCCATGGCGCGCGGGTCCAAACCGATGTGGGAATAGAAACGTGAATCCTCCGCCGCCAGAACCGCTTTCTGAAGATAGGGGGAAACGGCATCGAGCGTCACCTGATGACGGGCGTCGAGCTTGGGACTGATCATCCGGCCGATTTCTTCAGGCTCCAACCGGATCGACGCCAAGGATTTTCCCGAAGATGACACGATCGATTCGATCCACCCGTCGGATAATGTGAGTTCCACCGGTCCGCTCATCGACCGGGGAGTCCCCGCCTCCGCGCCACGCAGCCAGATTCGAATACGTCTTGCCTCTCTGGAAAACGTCCCTGACGCCGTGGGCGGTCCGATCACCTCGCGATAGGAAAGACGTTTGAGTCTTTGGATCAAAAAAAGGGTTTCGACATGTTCACCGGCGCGGATTTCCATGGCCCGTCCATAAAAAATCGTGGGAGATTCCCCCGCGCTTCCAGCCATTCCCTTGCCCAATTCGATGTAGAGATACGCCAGACGCAGAAAGACGGCCGCCGCGAGAATGCCGACACAAAGCGACAAGGCAAACAACATCGGATGACGCCGAATCACAAAAACCTCCAAATCGTCATCGTCGCAAAGCGCCCGGATCGTCTGCTATGCCATAATCGCCTAAAGGGTCCTGGCTGCTCGATGGCGATGCGCAACCACCCCACGAAATCGTTTTCCCGAGACCGATGGGGCGTCATGTTTGGATGTCAATAAGCACAGGGATTTGAATCCGGCAAGGGTTTTTGTTTTTCGATTGCGTCGTTGTTTCAAGACGACGAGGGGCGGAGAATGCCGCGGATCGGCGACATTTTCCGCCCCCCTTTTTTCACTCAATGCCTTCCCGATCCAGAATCAGCCTGGCCGCGCGCCAGCCGTTGATCTGAGCCGCGCTCACACCATGCCAGGCTTGTGTCCAGTTGCTGGTGATCATCACGTTGGGCACAGGCGTCGTATTGGGAACTTTCTCCCATTGGTCCGGTGTCAATTCAAACCCATAGACCACGCCGCCTTGATTCATGGTGTACTTCTGAATCGTCCGCGGCGTGTATCCTTCCTTGACGACGACGTTTTTCGGATCCGCGATTTCGGGAATGACCTTCGCCGCCAGAGCGATCAACTCATCGACTTTTTTCGCCTTCAGTGCTTCATAAGCGGCGCGATCCTCCGGCCACATGGATATCTCCGAGTAGGCGTCCAATTTCACCACCGATTTTCCCTTCGGAGCGTAGACGGGATCCTCCATATTGCTGTAAATGGTGATGGACACGGCGCTGTTTTGGAAGTCGCCTTTCATCATGGCTTCATAGTTTTTCGTGCTGTTCAGATACGTGTTGTAGAAGATTTCCGTGTCTCGGTAGCCGCGCTCCTTGAGATCGATGTTCAAGCCCAGATAGACGCCGAAAAGGGAATTGGCCGGTTTCATCGATTCAAGCTTTTTCAAGTAGGCCGGGGTGACGTTTTCCCGGCCCAACAATTGATAAGCCAGCTGATAGGGATCGGTGTTGGCCACGATGTACCGGGCGGTGTAAGTCTTGCCGCTTGCCGTTTTGACGCCGGTCGCCACACCGTTTTCCACGAGAATTTTCGTCACTTTGGTATTCGTCAACACCGTCCCGCCGAGCTCCCGGATACGCGCCGCGTAGCCGTCGGCCAACGCCTGGGACGTGCCTTTGACATGCCACGCGCCGTCGCTTAAATAGCTTTCCGTCGCCGACATAAAAATCAGAGCCGATTGCTTCTCCACCGGCGCGCCGTAATACACCCACAACTGGGATACCACCGCTTTGAGCTGCTCGTTCTTGAAGCATTCATCCATCAGATCCTGCACCGTGCGGTCTTTCCACTTGTAAAACGTGCTTTGACGCAGCGGAACCATCATTCTCGTCAACGTGCCCCGCACGGCTCCGTAGCGGAATAAATCTCGAAGGTCCATCGTGTCGTTGAAAAGAGACGTGCACAGGGCATGAAATTTGTCGATGCCCTGGGCCTCTTCGGGCCATTTCTTTTTCAGCTCGTTTTTGAATCCAGCCCAATTGGGCGGCAAGGTGATGTCCACGCCCGGAAAGACGGAGCGGTAAAAATGCGGAACTTCATAGAGCTGCACTTTTTGATCCACGCCGGTCGCCTTGAGCAGCTGATAGAGGCCACGGTCGTTCTTGCCGG
>CAZPTW010000297.1:0-4666 GCA_964589235.1 uncultured Smithella sp.
ACCGACCTGACCCAGCCCCAGTGAAAAGATCATGTTCTGATCGAAACTCAAACGCACCAGCTTTCCGGTGACGAAAAGAACCGCTGATTTCAGAAGGATGACCCCCAAAACCAGCGCCACGATGTCGATCGGATTTTCAAGGACCATCTTGAAATTGATCGAAGCCCCCACCGCGATGAAGAACAACCCCAACAGAATCCCTTTAAACGGTTCGATATCGCTTTCCAGTTCGTGTCGGAACTCGCTGGTCGCCAACACCAAACCGGCCAGAAACGCGCCCAGCGCGGGGCTCAACCCCAACACCATCATCAGATAGGATGTCGCAACGACGATTAAAAGCGACGCCGCCGTGAAAATCTCGCGCAGGCGGATGCGGGCGACGGCCCGGAGGAACGGAATGAAGACGAACCGGCCGGCCAGCACGACGGCGTTGGCGGCGACCAACAGCGTCGCCGTCTGCGCCCAGCCCGGCAGTCCCTCGATCAACGTGGTGTGGGCGGATGCGGACGTCTTGACCCCGGCGGCGGCCAAAAGCGGCAGAAGCGCCAGAATGGGAATCACGGAAAGATCCTGAAACAAAAGGACGGCAAAAGCGCTTTTCCCCGACTCCGTTTTGGAAAGTCCCTTTTCGCGAAGCGTCTGCATGACAATGGCGGTGGACGACATGGACAGAGCCAAACCGCAGGCCAGCGCCGCCTGCCAGGAAAACCCGGCCAGAAACAAAACCACAAAACAAAGCGTCGTGGTGGCGCCCATCTGTAAGGTCCCCGTCCCCAGAATCCGTCTGCGCATTCTCCAAAAACTCGCCGGCTCGAGTTCCAGACCGATCAAAAAAAGCATCATCACCACGCCGAATTCGGCGAAGTGCATGATGTCTTTACCCTCCTGCCCCACCCACCCCAGAAAGAAAGGCCCGATGAGCACCCCGCCGATGAGATACCCCAGCACCGACCCCAGCCCCATTTTTTTCGCCAAAGGCACGAAGATCACGGCGGCGGCAAGATAAATGATGGCATCCTTTAAAAAGACACTGCTCATGGCGTACGTCCCTTGCGGGCCTCCAGCCAATCGTTGAAATATTCGTATCGATGGAGATCGTCTAGGTCATAGTCGCCGGCGATCAACACGGACAACATGTCAAAATACCGGGCGGCGTATTGACGATGCTGTTCCCCCGTCAGCAAATGCGTTCCATGGACCACAAACGGCGGCAGATATTTCATTTTGCAAAGATCCGCGGACTGTTCAAACGGGACCAAAAATTCGCGGATGGTGAAACGATGCAGCGCGCCACGGGCGTAGACCTGTCTCGTCCCCCCCACCGTCAGCACATTGCCGGCGGTCTTGCCCTTCAAGGCGTTGCCCTTGCTTCCCCTGGCCCATCCGTATTCGAGAACCACGTCCATCCACTGCTTCAAGAGCGCAGGCGCGCTGTACATGTAAAAGGGGTGATGGAACAGAATAATGGAATGCTCCATCAGCAACGCTTTTTCCCGCGCGACATGGATGTTGAAATCGGGATAAAGCTCATAGAGGTCATGCAGCGTGACGCCGGCCATCGAACCGACGCCCGCCAAAAGAGCGCGGTTGGTTTTGGATTGCTCGAACCGCGGATGAGCAAAGAGAATCAGAACTTGGTTCATCAAAACTCTTCTTCACGGACGATTTCCGTTTTGATCAGAGTCAGGAGTTCTTGAAAAACCGGCAGGATATCCGTCCGAAAACGTCCCGCCACGCAAACCTTCATGATATCGTCGCCGATGCCCAACCGGCCTTCGTTGATCCAGCATCGGACATCCACGATCCCTTCTCTGTGCTTGAACCGTTCGATGGCTCGTTCGAGCGCCTCATGATCATAGGACAGCCGTATGCCCCCGACCAAGCCCCCTTGTTTGGATGTGGCCCGCACGATGCCGTTGTGCACCAAAATCATTCCCAGCGATTCCGGGGGGCATTGACGTTTGATTTCAGAAATCCATCGCTCAATCATGGCGACCTCCTTGGAGATGGGGTGCTCCGGCTTCCATCAAACGCGCGAGCTTTCGGGAAACCAGGTCGGCCATGGCCTGGATGAAATCGGTTTTCATGTCCGGTTCATAGCGGTTTTCGTCCGCGTCGGCGTTGTTCCACGTCCCGATCAACGTCCCATGCAAAACAATCGGCGCGACGGCGATCGAGCGGACAAAATATTTTCGACGGGCTGGCATCAACCTGTAAAAAGGAGTCAAATCTCTGTTGGCCAAAACGGGTTTCAAACTGTCGCCGAAAATATGAGAAAGAAGGTCCCGGGAAACCACCGCGTATCGGTCTTTCAAGGCATCCGATTTCTTCACATCGGCGAGGATCGGCTCGGTGTCCTCCGAATCCACGAAACTGAGCCAAACAAAAGGAATCCCGAATTCTCTTTCCACGCCGCTGATCAAATGCTCGAACAACTCTCCGATCGTTCGGGCCGATAGCACGCCATCTTCAATATGGCCGAATCGCTCGGCGATGGCCTCGTTGATTTTTTTCAACTCGTCTTTGTTGATCATTCCATCTTCCCTTCTAAGATCGCATAAATCACCGCATGGTCGGACGGTTTCTCCGCCGCCCGGGTGGAAAGGTCGATCTCACACGCACGGGAGCTTTCTGCCAGGGGTTCCGTCGCCAAAATGTGATCGACCCGCCAGCCCAAGTTTCGCGACACGGAATCGCGCACACGATAATCGAAAAAGGTGTAGCGTCCCGGTTCGTCCGGATGGTGCCGACGGAAAACGTCCACAAGCCCCCATGCCAGCACGTCTTCATAAGCCTTCCAAACCTCCGGGTTGAAAGACACATGCCCGAAAATCCGTTCGGGGTCATGAACGTCGAGCTTTCCGGGGGCGACGTTGAAATCTCCGCATAAAACCAGTTTCTGGGAAGGCTTGAAAGTTTTCTGCAGGAAGTTCTTCAGGCGCTTGAGCCAATCGAGCTTGTAGGCGAACTGAGGCTTGTCCACCTCCTGCCCTTGAGGCACATACGCGTTGAAAACCACCCAATCGTCAAAATACGCGACCGCCAGACGATCGGGATCGGATGGATCATCGGGCAGGCCGAAGGTCACCCGCCGAGGTTTTTTTCGGGATAAAATCGCCACACCGTTGTATTGTTTGCCCCCGCGGAAACTCACCGCATAGCCCAGCGTTTCCAGTTCGGAGGCTGGAAATTTTGTGTCTTCAACTTTCGTTTCCTGCAGACAGAAGACATCCGGTCGATGTTTTTGCAGCCAGGGCAAGACGATGTGCAGCCGCGAACGAAGCGAATTGACGTTGTAGGAAGCGATCTTCAACGATCCAATCAACCTTTCAGAGATAGTGTTTTTTTTCATTATCACGACCCATGCCCGCGCTCAAGATTTTTTGCGGTGGACCGGAAAATCGTGTATAGACCTCGACATCTCCGCAAGACCCGGCTTAAAGCCGTTTCCGGAGAGGGTTTTTTGCGACGGCACCGCCGTCTCCCCGCCTCTCCATCATGGAGGGGTTTGGAAGGAACTTTCTTTATGGAACAAACGGACATCACCATCATCGGCGCGGGGGTTATTGGGCTGGCTGTCGCCGCCGAGCTCGCGCGCCCGGGCTTGAATCTTTTTATCTTGGAGAAAAACGCCCGCCACGGCGAAGGCATCAGTTCGCGAAACAGCGAAGTCATCCACGGCGGCATTTACGACCCGGAGGGAAGCCTCAAAGCGAATCTCTGCGTGGAGGGAAACCGCAGGCTTTATGAGACCGCCCGACGGCGTGGCATTCCCCACCGGAAAATCGGGAAATTGATTGTCGCCACCGATGAAACGGAAATAGAAGCGTTACAGAGGCTTTTGATCCGGGGGCGGCAAAACGGCGTCGCGGGTTTGGAAATGATCAGCCGCGCGCGAATCGCCCGCATGGAACCCAACATCGCGGCTCGGGCCGCTCTTTTTTCACCCGAAACGGGCATCATCAGCGCCCATGACCTCATGAACGATTTCCTGCTTCAGGCCCAAACGCGCGGCGCGCATTTGCTTTGTCACACCGCCGTCACCGGCATCGAGCGCGTCGGCAGACAATGGCAAATCTTCACCCGAAACGATCGGGGGGAAGAATTTGCCTTCTCCACGGGCGTTGTCATCAACTGCGCGGGGCTGTCCGCCGACACCATCGCCGGCATGGCCGGAATCCATTATGGCCTTTTCTACTGTAAGGGCGATTACTGCCTGATTTCCGGTGTGAAACCCGGCTGTGTCGGCCGACTGATCTATCCGGTGCCGCCCCAAAAGCACATCGGATTAGGCGTTCATCTGACGCTGGATTTGGCCGGCCGCTTGCGGCTCGGCCCGGATGCGACTTACATCGACCGTCAGGAAGACTATGCCATTTCCCCCGACAAAGCCGTCCTGTTTTACCGGCAGGCTCGAAAATTTCTTCCCTTTCTGAAGCCGGAAAACGTATCCTGCGACATGGCCGGCATCCGGCCCAAACTTCAAGGCCCGGCGGATGCCTTCGCCGATTTCGTCATCCGCGAAGACGCGCCTGGCTTCATCAATCTGGTCGGCATCGAATCGCCGGGGCTGACGGCTTCGCCCGCGATCGCCGTTTATGTCCGCGATATCCTTTGGGGGCGTCCAACATGACGCCCCCAAAGACAATCCAATATCTGTTTGACA
>CAZPTW010000298.1:0-4655 GCA_964589235.1 uncultured Smithella sp.
CTTGATCCCTTCGCCTCCCTCCTTTCTCCCTTTTCCCCACAGGAAAAGGCATTAAATTTTTCTGCCGAGCCACGATACAGTGATGTTGTTTTGTCGGTAAAATTACTCAAGAGCGTGAAGGTTGTACATACTCCTTTAGTATGATTTCAGGCGGTTTGATCGGCATAAATCAAAAATACATCTTTCGGAGTATGACCGGGAAGAGGTTCTCAGTGACCCCAGAAGCGATCCTTCTGAATGACGCCCGACCGGGGGATCGTCAACATTGGAAAGCGATGAATCTTGACGTCGTCGGATTTCTTTATTTTAGAGTGTCAGATCCAACCGGTCGAAGCCATGAAGGGGGCGTCCCGAAAAAAATCAAAAAACACCATTCCCGTCAAAAGAGGTGGAGATTGTCAACCGATCATCGGGCCTACCAGCTGATCTTCTGATGTCTCAAGACATTCATCGCCCGGTGATCCCCCCATCTCGCGGCATGTTTCAACGCCCCTATGGCCTTTTCTTTTTGACCGAGCCGAAGGCAAACAACAGCATGATTATAATAGGCTTCCGCGTAATCTGGCTTGATCTCGATGGCTCGGTTGAAATCCTTTTGCGCCTGGAGATAATCCCCTAAGATGAAATGGGCGGCACCCCGGTTATTGAAGGCTTCAGCATGGTTTGCGTCGATGCGTATGGCGTTATTGTAGTCCTCGACGGCCAAGCGGTAATCGGAAAGCATGCCGCGGGCGATCGCCCGGTTATAATAAGCGTCCGCGTGATCGGGCTTTATGGCAATCGCTTTTGAATAATCCTCGATCGCGCGTCGGTGATCGCCCAGACCACTGTAGGCGTTCCCGCGATTGTTGTACGCGTCGGCATGGTCGGGTTTCATTTCGATCACCTTGTTGTTGTCTTCGATCGCCAACCGGTAATGGCCGAGTCTGTTGTAAATTTTGCCTCTGTTGTACATAATAAGGGGATTGTCGCTCGTGACGTCCAAGGTCCGATTGAACAACGTCAAACTGTCCTTCCAATACCCCACCTGGTTGAAAGTCAAAAGCGATAAGCCTAAAAGACAAAAGACGAATGCTGACGCGAGGATTTCCTTTCGATAAGGCACTTTTTTCAGGAGATCCGGAATCCCCCAAGCGACCATGATGAAAACCCCGATCAGCGGAACATACGTGTAGCGATCCGCCATCGACTGAGACCCAATCTGGACCAAACCGATGACCGGCACAAGCGTTCCGAGATACCAAAACCATCCCGTTGCCAAATAGGGGTGATTCTTCGTCAGCCTAACGACAGCGACGGTGATACCCGTCAGAAGCGATATCGCCCCCAAAAGCTTCCAGAGCGCGACGCTCCCCGGGTGAGGATACAAAACAGCCAGACGGACCGGCAAAATCATCTTGTAAAGATAGGCGATATAAGCGATGAACGCGTTTCCCCAGCGAACGAACATCGGAATGGAATCCGTTGATGAAAGCGCCCCTCCCTTTTGCTGGGCAAGATACGCGACGACGGCAAAAACCACGGACAATAAAAAGAGCGGCATCTTTTCCAAAAAAAGAGGATAAACCAACGACCATTGAAATTTCGACGAGGTGGAAACCTTGATCGCCTTTTGCCTGTCGGGTTGATGCGCGCCACTTTTTCTCTTGGTGGAGTCCGTCACCATCCCCATACCTGGGGATTGCCTCTCTTTCCGGAGAATCTTCAATTCCGACTTTTCCCGCGAAAGACGATTCAGCGGCCAGTAATCCAAAAGCAACAATACAAAAGGCAACGTGACGAGCATCGATTTCGACATCAATCCCAGCACAAAAAATAAAAGGACTAAGGCGTAATATGAGATCTTCCGTCGCTCCACATAATAGGTGTAAGCGCCCAAGGTCAGCATCCAGAAAAAAGTGGACAGCACATCCTTCCGCTCAGAGATCCACGCCACGGACTCGACATGAAGGGGATGAACGGCAAATAACGCCGCGACCAAAGCCGACGGCCAAAGCGCCTTGGTCATTCGCCGAAGGATCAAGAACAACAAGATGGTGTTCAAAACGTGCAGCAGTAAATTGCCCAAGTGATATCCAGAGGGGTTGAGCCCAAAGAACGCACCGTCCATCATCCATGAAAGCCATGTCAGGGGATGCCAGTTGGAACTCGCTTCCACCGATTCCAGCGAAAAGGCATATCGGAGACTTTTGAGATTCAGACCGGACTGAACATACCTATTTTCGGTCACATACATGTTATCATCCAGGGCAAGAAACCCGCTGTCTTTCACCTGCCAGAATGACGCAAACGTGATCGTGGCCAAAACCGCGCAAATCAGGATCGTCCGAAAATCATTTTGAGAAACAGTTTGCAAAGGCGGCTTTTTCTTCAATGGGATCACCCCACGCATGTTCGTTGAAGGTGGATTCTTTCGACACCCGTTTCGTTCCATTTCCCCTTCCCCCCGTCCCGATGATGTCTTTGTTATCGGACCGAAGCAAACCTGTAAATACTCCTAAAGGGGTATTGTGAATATAAGCATTGTGTGAAAGAAAAACCGGGCGGATTGATTTTCTTGGGTTCAAGCGTCGGTCAAAACGATTGGAAAATCGAAAATCAAGCGCTTCCGCGATGACGTGATCATGGTCTCAATGGGGTTTGCCCATGGGCGTTTCTTGTCAGATCTAAAATAGAACTGCAAATTTTCATCGAGGATGGGAGATCGGGGTTGTCATGAATGCTGTTTTGAAAATAAACATCGGTTTGCTTGGATGGATTATGGCTTGTCTCATGGCCCTTGAGGGGGTTGCATTCGCGGAATCGCCAACCCTCAAGGAGGAAGTGAAGCCTTTCCCGCCGCCTGCTGAGGGATGGGTCGCTTATGCCGCGTCGATCAAGTTCAGCGACGATATGACCCAGATGACTTACGTCGCGTCGAAAGACAAGAAATTCGCCGTTTTCCACAACGGCAACATCGGCCCCCTCTACGACGGCATCGGGCAGGACACCCCCGTCTTCAGCCCCAATGGCAAACGCATGGGCTACAAAGCCAAAAAAGCCCAACATTGGGTCATGGTTTTGGACGGAAAGGAAATGCCGCCCTACGAGGCTCTCTCTGCGCCGGGATTCAGCCCGGACTCCACGCGCGTGATCTACATCGGTAAGAAGAATGGGAAACAATGCCTGGTCGCGGATGGTCGGGAGATTGGGTGTTTCGACGGCATTTTGAAAAACTACTATGGTTTCAGCAGGGATTCCAAAAGATGGGCGGCCGTCGCCCTCAAGGATCAAAAGTATATTGCCGTCGTCGACGGAAAGGAAGGCGCCGTCTATGAGAACATGACCCCGCCCCTTTTCAGCCCGGACTCAAGGCGATATGCCTACACGGCGAAACGATCGGGTCAATGGGTCCTTGTGGTCGACGGCAAGGAAGGCCCGGCCTATGACGCCACCGGCGCGTTTGTTTTCAGTCCCGACTCCCGACACCTTCACCTGGCCGTTAAAAAAGGGGATAAATGGCGGATGGTGGTCGACGGCAAAGAGAGTCCTTCGACATACGACGGGGTAGGGATTCCTGTCTTCAGCCCGGACGGGAACACCATAAGCCAAGTCGTGCTTCGAGACGAAAAGTGGTTCATGAGGGTCAATGACCGAGAGGAAGCGGCATGGGATGAAATTTTCGTCTTGAGTTACAGCGCCGATTCAAAACGGATGGCCTACAACACACGCAAGGGGAAAAATCAGTTTATGGTGGTGGATCGCAAGGCTTATGGACCTTACGACACGGCATCCATGGCCGTTTTCAGCCCCCATTCGCGTCATGTGGCCTTTGCGGCGCAGAAAGACGACAAATGGTTTGTCGTGATGGATGGGAAAGAAGGCCCCTCGTACGCGGCTGTGTCCACCCCGCTGTTCAGCCCCGATGGCAACCACATGGCGTATCTCGCTCAAAAAGAAAACATCTGGTTGGTGGTCATCGATGGAAAAGAAGGACCGGCTTACGCAAACGTGGCCAATCCGGTCTGGAGCCCGGATTCCCGGCATCTGGCGTACATGGCGGAACGCTCCGGGCAGTGGCTGATCAGCGTGGGAAATCACGCCGCAAAAAATATTTTCGGCGGATTTCTGAAGGGAAGCACCATACAATTTGTCGCGCCAAACCGCCTTCGTGTTCTGGCGATGAGACCGTCAAAAATGGGAGCGGACTTTTTCAAATATGAAATCGAGATTCACTAATCCAATCTTTTCGACGCGTCACAAAGAACCGGGGATAAGTCGCGGCCCTTCGCCATAAAAAACCCGCTGCCGGAGCGATTCTTCGGGGGGATTGTGATCTTTATCATTTCACGCCAGGGATGATTGACCCGGTGGGCCTCTTCGTTTGATCCACGATCCGCCGGCCGCCATCCACTCATTTTCAGACAACCCCCGTCATTTTCATCAAGGCCACAAGCGACCAAAGAGGAAGCGATCTTTTATGGCAGCAATAATTTTTCTCCACCTTCCCCTGAAAACGTTCCTTGGCGAATTGCAGCCCTTTGAAGTTGAAAAGAGCGTTCCCATGCTCATAAATGAGAGCCATGATTTTTCTGAGAGGTTTTGATTCACAAGGCTCCATGTCGTCGGCGAGCATGAGCGGCACCAATCCCAAATCGAGAAAGGGCAGACCTTCG
>CAZPTW010000299.1:0-4653 GCA_964589235.1 uncultured Smithella sp.
TTTCATTTTTCGATTACTTGTGAATTTTCTTCTTGGCGCCGATCATCCCCACCAACCCGAGTCCGAGAAGCAGGATGGTTGCGGGTTCGGGAACTCCCTGCACAGGGCCGGGGGTGTCGGGAGCGTAAATCGTAAAATTGTCGAAGGCTATTTTGACGGGACTGTCGGAGTTATTCACATAGCCGTTCCAGATGGCCAGGGAGATCGTCGTCACATCGGTGCCGGCCGCCGCGTATGAGTGAATCAGTGTCCAATCGCTTCCGCTCCAATAAAAACCGGAGATGGTGCTGCCGACACGCGCCAATTTCAGTTTTCCACTTAAATCGCTGGTCGGATTTGTGAAATAAACGCCGTCGCCGAAGTGCGTGAGGTAGGCGTCCCCAAACCAGCCGATGTGATTGGAGCGTTCGACCGGCCCGATACCGCTGGCGCTCAATCCGATCCGTTCGAAATTGTTTGTGGGCCAGTTCAGCAAAGCGTAATCGACGCTGACTTCGAAATCTCCCGCCAAATTATAGTTGAAAGTGATCGCGCTGGAACCGTAATAAAAACTTTGCGTCATGATGAGCTGACCGCCCACCACGTCAACGGTGTTTCCCCCCGTGGCGCTTGACGTCCACCACGCGCTGTTCAGCGAACTGCCACTGAATGTTTCAGTATAGGTCAGCGCCTGCGCCGAACCGATGCCAAAACCTAAAACCAACGCGCTTAAGATGAAGGACAAAAACAACTTTCTGACCATGGCTCAACATTCCTCCCCATAGAATAATTTTTAAAAAATTTTGCAATATGTGTACCGGGGAGGAATGTTTGAAAAGCGAATTTCTAACTATATAATATCATAGAATTATTTCTAGAGATCGGGGTGGTGGGCCGGAGAAATCCATGAACGTTGATCATCGGATTGTCAAGAAAATCGACAGTGACGTGGCAACATGAAGGTGTCCGTGACCATGTTCTAAGTCTTCTCAGTCTCAGGGGCCCGCGGGCGCGAAGACATCCCCGGTTCAATCTCAACTGAGAAGTTACGCTTCCTCTCTTCCGGCCTTCCATAAGTTCTTCGCGCGCGGCAACCGTATGTTTCAAGGCAACGTCCTGCAATGAACCCGATATTAATCGGTGGACGGCGGTCTTTCGGCGATGGCTTCTCTACGCCGGAAGGCGTCCGCTTCCGAGCCGAAGAACTTGTCTTGCAAGGTTCGGATGGCTTGTGATCTCTGCTTTGGAGGCATTCCAGGCGTTTCGAGAATTTTTTTCTCCTCCGCGCGATAGCGTTTCAAGGTTTCCTCCTCGGCGATGGTCTCCGATTCGGCCTTCCTTAACCGCTCCATCTGCTCGGGAGAAAAGAATTCTTTGCGGAATTCATCGATTTTCTGATGTCGGCGGACTTCATCCATCTCCGATAGGTCTTTGGCGTAGATCTGAAGTTTTTGTTCATAGCGATTGTATGGGTCTTGATCTTCTCCGACGGAAGGGGGCTCATCGCCCCACATATCTTTTTTGAGTTTTTGTAGACGTCTTTCTTTTTCTCCCCCGGAGAGGGTCGGCATGCCGATGATGATCCATCGGCGCAAGAGATATTCCCGCTCTTTCACTTCTTGGCCGAAGAGCGTGTCCGCGGTCAACGACCCCAGTTTTTCCCGGCGAAAATTGTGAATGCGATGGAGCTGAACGAGAAGATCTTTCGGGTCCAGGGATTTTGTTTCAAAACGATCGTCGTTGACAATGACAATCTGACAGACCAGATATCGCTGGTAATGGTCAAAGAGGGTCTCAGCCGCTGAAGGCGGGAAACGTGACAGGAGATCCCGGCGAACCAGATCGAAGTGGTTTTTCAATTCCCTGATGGAATTGACGGCGAAAGTTCGTTCAAGCAGGCGAAACAACTCCAGGGTTTCCGCTGTGACTTTTCCACCGGAGAGATAGGGAGAATCGACGGATTCCTTCGAAGATCGATGAGGTGAAAAAGTGTGATCAAAAAGATAATGGTTTTCCAGAACGTCGTTGGGTAAAGCGTCGGCCCAAGTCCATTCTTGACCTCCTGAAAACCACATGAACACCGCCAGGAAAGAAATGGCCCAAAATTGGCTCCAGCCGTTTGTCTTCATTTCCGGTCCTTTTATTGCTCTTTCAATGGATCCAATTCATCGGGGTGAGGCGGTAAAAAGAAAGGGGATCAAAAAGCAATCCCCTTTCCCACGCGCTCGATTGATCAAAGCGTTCTCTTAAAAGCCTTTGGCTTTGAGATCTTTGACCAGCTGGACATAATAACCGACGGCATCCCACGTTGCGCCTTTGTTGATGTTGATGGCGTCAAAGTGATTGAGGCCTTTGACATTGTACCAGGGGCCGAATTGCGTTCCCAGGTAGGTTCCCCATTTGGCTGAATCCACCTGAACCAGCCCGTCTCCCAATCCCCCGCCATATTGGAAGCAGGTGGCCGCGTAATTGGGCATACCGGCCTGGATAAAGTTGGCGATGGCCATACCGTCTTCAGGATTGGGCTGTTTGGGCATGGTGTTGGTGTATAGGGCGATGATCTGCTTAAGGCCTTCGACGGTCGATTTGAGGGTGTCATAGACTTTATAGGCGCAGCTGAAGCTCTGATAGTAAACGCCCGCTTTGTTGGGGGTGTTGGGGTTGAATTTCAGGGTCATGTTTTTGACGGACAAATCTTCCTGGTTGGCCTGTGCTTTGGCGGCGATCGTTGCGACAGACTCGCCGGTCGCTTTGGAGAGGTAGTCGTAGTTATAGGGGTTGACGGCGGCCATCAGTTTTGTCGCCAGATCTGGCATCAATTTGGCCTGCATGGCGGTAATCGAATCGATCAGGGACCCCCTGTGGGGCGAGTCAACCGTGGTCAGGCTGGCGACATAAGGCGCGATACCGAGGTTGGAAATCGCGTAGCGTGTGTAGAGACCGCCTTGCGAATGGCCGATGATGTTGAATTTTGCGGCGCCAGAGGCCGCTTTGATCCCCTTGAAGTTACCGTATTTGACGCCGTTGAACGTGTAGCCATCGACAAATTGCTTGGCTTTTTCCGCGGAGGTGCCCAGAGGTTCCACCTGGGTGATGTATACCGTTGCGCCGCACGCTCTGAGAGCTTCCACAATTCCGGGAAAACTGTTGGGGAGGGTCGATGTGGGGTAAAAGCCCATGCCGTGGGCAAGAATGATTGGATACTTGGTTTTGCATGACGTATCCGCCGCCCATGCAGAGGACAGCAAAACGCACAAGACGATGACGATGAATGACGACCATACTGTTCTTTTCAAAATTGCTTTTTTCATGAATCCTCCTTGAAAGTTGATATTCCACGCAAAAATTTTTAAAAAAAACTGATCAAAACTTTTGGCGTTTTATGTCAATCCGACTTGTTTGCGGTTTCTTGTTTTACCGTGCCAAAAAAAGTCAGAAAAACGGCGATCGTCTTGCCTTCCTCGACGAGGAAGCCACTCTAGAGCGGGCTGCCGCCGCGTGGCGTCACGATGTCCTCTGAAGAGCAAAGCACGTGCCATTTGGTTGCCCTGCGCGATTCGGCTGGTTTTCATGGGGAAAATTCATGATTGGAAAGTTTTCGCCGGATTGAAAAGTCTCAAAAATGGTATCATCAAAACAGATGAAAGGGGTGAAGATGAGACTATAGTGAGACTTTTATTGGGGGGAGGTCAATTGGAGGGGCCGTTTCACCGCCCTTTGGAATCAACGTGAAATAAAACGAGGGTTTACGATTTGAAACGCTGGATGTCGTTTCGATTTTCCCGCCATCCGAATTTACGGCGGATTTGTCAAAACGGAGGGTGGGCCATCGCCCGTAAGCGATCTGCAAGAGGAGCATTTCGAGCTTGAAGGCAGGTTGGATGGAAAGACATAACGCAAAACGCGTTCATAGAGAAGGTAGTCCCACGCCCAGTTGGTCAGGACCATCAAGCGATTGCGAAATCCGATCAAATTGAAAAGATGAATGATGAGCCACATCACCCACGCGGAGAACCCTCGAAACGTACGGCGGCCCAAAGCCCCCCAAAGCCCGCGCCGATGATGACGACTTTCGGTTTCGCCTTTTGGATGACCAAACGCCTCCTCCTGTCGCAATATCACCATCTTGCGAAGATCAATCATTGACGACAATCCGAGATGGCTTTAGGAATGGATGCCATAAAAAAAGCCGGCTCGGACCGAAACATCGATCAAGACGAGCCGACAGAGATTTTACTTTTTTCTTGCAGCCGCCTTCGGTGCGGTTTTCGCTTTTCGCCTTTCCTTTTTCGCCGCCTTCATCCCGCTTCGGGGTTCGGCGGTTTTCGAGGTGGCCGTTTTCTTTTGGGACGTCGCCGCCCGTTTTTCCCGAGCCGGTTCCAACGCGATCTTCAACACGTCCATCATATCACCCACAAAGTGAAAGGTGATGTCCCGTTGCACGTTGGCTGGAATGTCTTCCAGATCCTTTTTGTTCCATTCGGGAAGAATAATGGTTTTGATACCGGCGCGATAAGCCGCGAGAACCTTTTCCTTGATGCCGCCCACCGGCAGCACCGCGCCGCGCAGGGTGATTTCGCCGGTCATGGCCAATTGTTTCTTCACCTTGCGGTTGCTCAAAAGCGATGTCAGAGCCGTCAGCATCGTCACCCCCGCCGACGGACCGTCTTTCGG
>CAZPTW010000300.1:0-4625 GCA_964589235.1 uncultured Smithella sp.
CTCTGACGCTGACCGCCGAGCTGGGCAGAAGCAAAATGCTCATCAGCGAACTTCTACAGTTGGGGCAAGGGTCCGTTTTGGAACTGTCCAAACTGGCCGGGGAGCCGATGGATATTTATGTCAATCAACGGCTGATCGCAAGGGGTGAGGTGGTTGTCGTCAATGAAAAATTCGGCGTTCGGCTGACGGACATCGTCTCTCCCGCGGAACGCGTCAATAAACTGGGATAATTGGGGAGATATGGATGGAAAATATTTCTCTGGTGGGATCGTTTTTAAAAATGATTTTTGCGTTGGCCATCGTATTGGGCCTTTTAATCGGCGTGATGTATTTCATCAAAGTGTTCATGCAGCGCACGGCGCCCGCAGCCGATCACCAGTCCCTCATCAACATCTTATCTTCACGATACCTGAGTCCGAAATCCAGCATTTTTCTGGTGGAAGTCATGGAACAGGTGATTGTCGTGGGCGTGTCCGGACAATCGATGACGCCTCTGGCCCATATCAGCGATCCATTGATCGTCGCGAAAATGAAAGCCGAGCGGCGAAATCCCCCGCCTGGCCCATTTTCGAGCGACAAAATCACGAAGCTGCTTTCATTGGCGCATCGATCGACAGGTAAAAAATCAGGGAGTCGGTAAAATGAAAAATTCAACATCGAGCTCCATGATCATAGGCTGCGCCTTTTTTTTCTGTCTTATCGTTTTGCCGGACTTGGCATGGGCGGCTCAACCTTTTACACTGCCGAACGTCAATCTGACCCTCTCGGGCGGAACAACGGAACCAGAAAAGATTCAGACGTTGATTCAATTGGTCATATTATTGACCATTTTAACCCTGGCCCCGGGATTGTTGCTTTTGATGACTTCTTTTACGCGTGTCGTCATTGTCTTATCGTTGATCCGTCATGCGCTCGGGACAACCACCATGCCGCCCAACCAAGTGATCGTGGGCTTGTCCCTCTTTTTGACGTTTTTCATCATGTCACCGGTGATCAACCGGGTCAATACCGAAGCGTTGAAGCCATATTATGAGGAGAATATGTCGGGCGAAACGGCGCTGAACAAGGCTGTCGTTCCGATCAAGGAATTCATGCTCAAACAGGTGAGGGAAAAGGATCTTGCGCTTTTCATCAAAATCGCCAAGGAAGAGCGCCCCGCCAAACCCGAAGACGTTTCTTTAAAGACGCTTATTCCAGCCTTTGCCATCAGTGAGCTCAAAACCGCGTTTCAGATAGGCTTCATGATTTATCTGCCGTTTTTGATTTTGGATATGGTGGTGGCAAGTGTGCTTTTGTCCATGGGGATGATGATGTTGCCGCCGGTCATGGTAAGTCTTCCGTTCAAATTGCTTTTGTTTGTTTTGGTGGACGGCTGGCATTTGATTGTCGGTTCGCTGGTGCAGAGTTTTCATTGAAGAGGGAAAATAGAAAATGACTCCGGACACGATTGTCGGATTGATGGCGGAAACCATTAAGATCACCCTGCTGGTTGCAGCTCCGATGCTCATTGTCGGATTGATCGTTGGAGTGGTGATCAGTCTTTTTCAGGCGGTTACGCAGATTCAGGAGATGACGCTGGTTTTTGTTCCGAAAATCGTCGCTGTTCTGGTGACACTCATCGCCGCGCTGCCTTGGATTATCGGGGTATTGATCAATTACACCCAGACGCTGTTTTCGAGCATTCCATCGTATGTGCGGTAGCTCAAAAGACCGGGGATAAGACTGAAACGAAAGCGGGGAGAGACCGATGAGCTTGCCCTTTTTATCCTCAGAGCATTTTGAGGCGTTTGTTTTTGTGCTTCTGAGAGTCAGCGCCATGGTTGTCACCATTCCGGTGATATCCGAAGGAACGGTTCCCATCAGAATGAAGGCCGGCCTTTCCATCTTGATTGCAATCATCATCTTTCCCCTTGTGGTCGGACAGATTCCCGTCACCAGGAATTATCACATCGTTCAATTAATCTTTTTCATGATCGGAGAGGTGATCATCGGCGTGACCATTGGGTTTGTGAGCCGCTTGGTTTTCTCGGCCATTCAGATGGCGGGAAACGTCATCGGTCTTGAAATGGGTTTCTCCATCGCCAATGTCATTGATCCGATGAGCACGGAACAAGTATCCATCGTAACACAACTCAAATACCTGATTGCCATGCTGGTTTTTTTAACCGTCAATGCGCATCATTTATTTTTTCAAGCGATCATACAGAGCTATTCCGCAGTCAAGCCTTTGTCGTTTCATTTTTCCGGGCAGCTGATGGGTTTGATATTCGAGGCCTCCAAAGAGATGTTTGTCATTGCGCTGAAAATAGCTGCCCCGATTACGGCGGTGATGATTTTTGCCAATGTGTCTTTAGGTATTATGGCCAGAACGGTGCCGCAAATGAACATTTTCATCGTCGGCTTTCCCTTGCAGATTTCTCTGGGGCTGATTTTTCTTGGATTGACCGCCCCTCTTTTTGTTCGCATGACGGTTGGGGCGTTAAGCGGTTTGGAAAGTAAAATGGCATCGCTTTTGCGCCTGATGTGACGGACGCCGACGTGCGGGGGGTAGGCAGTGAAAGCGCCGCGGGGATCTCTTCGATAGAAGGACGTCATAACGAAATATTGACGCAACTGTCAGGAAATTGATGGGTGGAATATGGCAGAGACCGACAGCGATCAGGAGCGAACCGAGCAGGCAACATCGAAGCGGCGCGAGGAAGCGCGTGAGAAAGGGCAAGTCGCCCGATCTCAAGAGGTGGTTTCCGTCGGTGTATTGGTCGCAAGCTTGATATTCTTTTATTTTGGCGGTTCGACACTGATTCGAAAGACCATGGATGTCATGGCGTCTGGATTTCGTGAAGCCGCCAGAAAAGACTTGTCGCAAGACACCCTGACGTTGATCATCATCGATTATATTATCAAAGGATTCGGCCTCCTTTTTCCTATTCTGCTTGCGGTTTTCATCGCGGCGATTTTAGGAAACGTTTTGCAAGTGGGTTTTATGTTTTCAACCGAATCCATTCAACCCAAAATAGATAAAATCAGCCCATCCAAAGGATTCCAACGGCTTTTTTCCGTTAGATCCATCGCGGAAATGATCAAAGGCATTCTCAAGATTTGCATCATCGCCGGTGTCGCATACCTGGTCATTCGCAAAGAAATCGTTAACCTGATCCCGCTTGCGGATCAATCCATCTGGGGGATGCTCACCTATTTGGGACGCGTCTGTTTCCATATCCTGCTTGCGACAACGGTCGTTTTGGTCTTTCTGGCGGCGTTGGATTACGCCTACCAGCGTTGGGAATTTGAAAAAAGCATCAGGATGACCAAGCAGGAAATCAAAGATGAGTTCAAAAACACGGAAGGCGATCCAATGATCAAAGCCAGAATCCGCCGGATTCAAAGGGAAATGGCGCGCAAACGCATGATGGCGGAAGTTCCAAAAGCCACGGTGGTTGTGACGAACCCGACTCATCTGGCCGTCGCCATCCGATATGAGCATGCCACCATGAACGCCCCGGTGGTGGTTGCAAAGGGCGCGGATATCATCGCGGAGAAAATTCGAGAGATTGCCAAAGAAAATGATATTCCCATCGTCGAAAATAAACCTCTGGCACAGGTATTGTATAAAATAGTGAAGTTGAACCATGCGGTTCCGGAAAATCTCTATAAAGCGGTCGCGGAAGTTTTGGCATTTGTTTACGAGCAAAAAAAAATGAAGATTTTTGGATAAAGCAACATGGCGGATGCGCAAGCGGTGACAAGTAGAAGCACATTGATGGATTCGGCCAAATCCAGTTCAGCCTTGATTGCCATGGCGGTGGTGGCCATTTTGTTGGTCATGATCATTCCGATTCCGACGTTCTTGATGGATGTGCTTTTGTCTTTTAGTTTGGCTTTGTCCATCATTATATTGCTGATGTCCATGTATGTTCTGAAACCGCTGCAATTTTCAGTGTTCCCGTCGATTTTACTCATGGTGACACTGCTTCGATTATCGCTCAACGTGGCATCCACGCGTTTGATTCTCCTGCACGGCAATGAGGGGACGGAAGCGGCGGGTAAAGTCATCCAAGCGTTTGGGACCTTCGTTGTCGGTGGGAATTACGTGGTCGGCATGATTGTTTTTCTCGTGCTCGTGTTGATCAATTTTGTCGTCATCACCAAAGGGGCCACCCGTGTGGCGGAAGTATCCGCCCGTTTCACCCTCGATGCCATGCCCGGAAAGCAGATGAGCATCGATGCGGATCTGAACGCTGGTCTCATTTCAGATACCCAGGCGCGTCAACGCCGTGTGGAGATTGAACAGGAAGCAAATTTCTACGGTGCGATGGACGGGGCAAGCAAGTTTGTTCGAGGTGATGCAATCGCCGGTATTCTGATCGTTTTGGTCAATGTGATTGGCGGATTGATCATCGGCGTGTTGCAAAACAACATGGCTGTGGTTGACGCCGCCAAAAATTATACGCTTTTGACCATCGGTGACGGTTTGGTGACGCAGGTTCCCGCCCTGATCGTGTCGACGGCGGCGGGTATTTTGGTGACGCGGACCGCGACATCCTCGGAATTGGGGGACGAGGTAAAATCCCAAGTATTTATGCAGCCCCGGGCGATCGCGACGGCCGCTATCTTACTTTTCGTTT
>CAZPTW010000301.1:0-4619 GCA_964589235.1 uncultured Smithella sp.
GCGACCGGAAGAAGCGTGTAATCCCCCAGATGATCGAGCTCCGTTTCGAAAAAGATTCTCAAAGCGTAGTAGAGCGTCTTGACTTCGCTTGCCGGCCCGCCGACATGAATGTCCCGAACGTCCTCAACACCTGCCGGCGCGATAAAACGTGTCGTCACATCGGCCATGACATCGATCTTTTCCATAACCGTTACATTCTCGGACATGGGGTTTAATTTCTTCACCCCCAGAAAGACGGTCAGGGGTTTTCCACCGTCAATCCACGCATCATCAAAAGACCGCGCATGGATGACGGCGTTATCCGGCAAAACAACATACGTTCCGTCCGGGAAGAGAAACGTGCCCTTCCCCACACTGAAGGATTTTGTCCCCAGGGCGGCCTTTTGAATCTCGATATCGATCACCCCCCAGAAGAAGGGGATCAGGCTGTTGTAAAAAGGTTCCAGAAGAGATCGAAAGAACAGATCGAGACGCTGAAAATGCTGAGGCTGCAGCAAAAGCCCCTGATGCCAGAAAAGGGGTCTCTGGATATCCATATTATTTTTTCTCCGTTTTCTTGATGCCCTGTGCGCCCAGATAAAGATCGATGGTCATGGGTTTCGGTTTATTACTGAACGACCCAATCGGCACCGGGAGAAAATAAGTCACGTTCTCTTTGACCAAGTTGTAATAACCCGCCACCACCGCCACGTATTTTGTCCCTTCCACACGGTCGACTTTCTCCGTCTTCTGTTTGTTGGGGGACATGACGAACGATTTCGCACTGGTGACACTCGCGTCAAAACGGCTGCATTCGAGCAGTTTCTGCAAGCCGTCTTTTTCATCCATCAATTGATTATACATATTCGGGTCCCGGAACTGATAAAGGCAAACCATCAGCGTGTGAGGGCTGTTGCGATAAAGGTTCAATTGAGGATCGCTCTTCAGGTTGAGCGTGATCGCCTCTTTTTCGTAAATATACTGAGCCGCGCCTCCGCACGACATCAGCGCGAAAACGGTCGACAAGAGCAAGAGAGCCGGTAAAAAACTTTTTTTCATACACCCCTCCTCGATATACTCACTGGCCATTGCAGTTCAAATCAAACGACTTCGGCGGTGATTGCCGCATTTTTGGGGGCAAGTTGAACACCACTTCACGATATAATATAAATTCTATTGAAAGTTAATACTTTTTCGCCTGCAACTGATTATATAATTTTTGACAGTTTTTCTCGAAATCCCTGAGCAACTCTTCCATGAGCCGTCCCGATTCAAACCATCTTTTGCACGCGTCATGTTTTTCTTTATAATTTTCAAACAATTCCGCTTTTTTTAAAGGACCGAATTTCAGCGAGCCTTCCAATCCCTCAGACAATTTGTCAGGCGACATCTCGTCGAGAATTTGCCGAATTTTGTTCGCCGCCGCGTCCTGATAGGCCCGATGTGCGATCAAAAACGCTTTTTGAATCTGATCCAAATGAGTCTGCAGTGATTCCATCCCACCGCGCCCCCCCACACCCGATCCAATGATGTGCCGAATCGTTTCCGTTTCCGGATGTTCACCAAGCAGCGTGGAATGGATCACCCCGATGATCGAATTGATTGAGTTGAAAATGGTTTGGAGCGATTGTGTCAGTCTATCGAGATGCTCGTCGGAGGAGAGATCCACTTGGGTCAAACTTTCTCCAAAAAGCCGTGAAAAAAGTTTCAAAAGCCTTTCGCTTTGCATCAGTGGAGAAATCGTTATTTCCGGTTCTTCAGGCTCTTTCTCGGACACGCCAGACGATTCAAACAACCGCACCAATTCACGGATCAACGCGATCTTCTCTTCCGAATGTTTTGTCTTGAGATAATCTTCGAGATACCGCTCGACAACCGTCTGGGCGCCGCTCGGGTCTTCGTCGTAGAGTTTCCGGAGATCCGCCGCAATATTCAACAACGTGATCGCGTTACTTTTTTGCGCCATCTTTACTCTTTTCTCCCGGCCGCAGAATGACGGTTTCCGCCAAAGCATCCCTCTCGAAGCTCGCCTTTTGTCCATCCCGTTTCCGATGGGTTTCGTCCGCTCGGGGTCCAGGGGACACGGTGGACAAAATCACTGTCTCTTCCATGTCGGAAACAATTTTTTCGTCATGCGATTTGTTTGGAAAAATGCGTTGACCGGCCGGTAGAACCACCGTTTCCTCCAGGTCCGCCGAAACATCCCGCGGGTGAAGCTTCCCGGCCATGTCCTTGGTCTTTTCCAGTCGAGAAACGGATGTCTCCTCAGCGGAAAACGGTTTTCCCAAGATGAGCGTCTTGTCGAGCTGATCCTCTTCCCTCCGCTTGACTTCCTCTTGGGGTTTCGGGTCTTTGACAGACAAAATCAACGTTTCCTGAAATTCAATCGGAATCTCTTGAGTCGGGGTCTTTTGGACGATCACTTGAGTTTTTTCGAAGGAAGGCAACGCATCCGCCTTGGCCGATGACCTCGCCGAAAAAACCACCGTTTCGATCACGGGTTCCTCGATCTCATCACCGATGGGTGGGGCCACAGCGGGCACGTCTCGGTCCGAAGCAGAAATCCCCCCGTCATCAGCGGCTTTGAATCCATACGCTGGAATGCTCCCCGACTGGTATTTGTCGATCAACCTCAAAAGTATATCGCGGATCAAATCGTCTTTGGTTTGGTCCGATATGGGCTTTTGCTTTTTCGTCGTTCCCTGCTTTGCTGGAAGGCCTGAAAAGAATAGATTTTCTTTAATCCTTTTCTTCAATTCCGCCAACCGCCCAAAAAACGTTTCTCCGGCTTTTTCAACGCGCTGCCGCTCGGGCCTCAAAAGGTCCCATCCAATATTCAACGCGTCTTCCCAAAAGCACATCCAAACATCGGGGATCCGTCTCCCCTGTGGGGTCCAAAAAATATTTGCGGCGTCGAATATCCCTTTTTTGTCCATTTTTTCGAATGATTCCGCGTCCATTGAAGAAAATTCTCTCAGGCCGTTGAGAATATCCGGCATGCGCTGTTCCTTGTTCGACAAAAGGGTATAAAACCAAATAAGTCCCAGCGTCACGGCGTCATCCGGCATCACCTCAAGCTTCCCGGGGGCGCGGCTCTCTACACCGACACCAAGAATTCTGACTTTGAAATTCCAAAACCAAGGAAGCCCCCCGCGCGTTTCCGGTAGTTTCACCCATATCTGCTCAAGCCCTGGTCTCATGTCAGGGCGTTCGAATCTCCCACCACGGTGAAAACTCCCAACGACCTGTTCCAAGAAAGTGAGTTTCAGGTATAAAATCTCCAGGAAATGCCGTTCATCATGATCAAACAAGAAAAGGTTTCCCGTACAGTCTTCGCGCAAAGCGTCAAGACACGCCTTTCTGCTCGACACCCCGCTTTTTTCGGCAGACGCTTGACCCTCCGAGAGGCTTGCGCCGGATAAAAGCGGAATAAAGTCTATGGCATGGATTGACGCCGCCTCGAAGGCGAGCAGGTAAAAGGGATAAAATGAAAAGATCTTGATTCTTTCCCGTGCCAGCCCGCTTGCTCCGTGACATTCCTCATGGAAGGAACAGGTTAGACAGGGAAAAGACGTCGCCTCGTCGACTCGTTTCAACCCGGCGAAGTTCTGCATTAACGTTTGACGGTCCTTAAGCGTCGGCGGATCGTATGATTTGCGCTCATAGGCATAAAATTCCGACGCGCCGCAGGCGGGACAGTAAAGATAACGCCGCAGAGAGATGGAGAATGGATCCAATCCGGCTGCCGACAGCAACCCATCATTTTCACATTGCTGCAGTTTTTGTCCACACCGAGGGCAAGGCGGATGAAAAAAAACGTCTTGGGTCTTGCAGTAAAACAAAGAGGCAAACGGCGTGAGTTTTCCTTGCTCATCGACTTGATCGGACAACACGATCAAAGCACCATGATTGTGTTTCGGATCCGCGTGAAATGAAAACGATCTCTCCCAAGCCTTTTTGACATCGGTATTGTTGAACGGCCACACTTCACTGCTTTTGATCGGATACACATCACGTTGAACCAGGAGAAACATTTTTTTGATTTCACTGCCGGCGTCACTGAGGAGTCGTGCCTCCACGATTCGCGCCAACCCATCGGACTCCCCCACACCATCCCGGGGGAAGCTATCTGGTTTTGGCAAATCCCGATCCTGATGGGCCCAAGACAGGTTCAAAAACATTTTATTGCCGGAGGGGTCGAGGTAACGATGTAAGGATTTCATTGGCAAGAGGCCTTTCTTCAGCGATCCATCAGCAAAACAACTCTTTTAAAAAAATTTCGTATGGCCGTTTTGATAGAACGAACGTTAGGACGAATAAATCCATTCACAGGCTTTTTTCGGAGCCTTCCATAGACGAAATCGTTTTCTTTCCGGCATGGGTCCCCTTATGCTACACCCTTGATAAGGCATTGTTTTTGTAACGGAAGTATATGGAGAGGGGCGTGTATTGTCAAGGCCATTTTGGGAAGGCTCGTTTCGCGACACCCGACTTACAAGGCCAAACGTCACGCGTTGTCTTGCTGACGGAAAGAGGCTCTGATTCGTCAGATGAGCAAAGCCGGACGTGGTCGAAGACCGCGCCCGGCTTTCCGGTCGTCTTAAAGCCTGCCTTTTTTCAAGCCTAGAAAGTCAACGACA
>CAZPTW010000302.1:0-4611 GCA_964589235.1 uncultured Smithella sp.
TAACCGCCTTTGCAGATGTAGTCAATGGCGCCCGGCGCCAGGATCCAGGGGATATTTCGTCTGGCGAGAATATCCAAGCGACCTTTTCCCGGTGCAAACACCCCTCCGCCCACTTCGTCGACCACTTCATGCGTTGTCCAATCCATCACGCCGTCGAAGTAACCGGACCCGGCCATCTCCTCCATCACCGTGCCGCCTGTTCCCGTGGCATGGAAGAGAATCATTTCAAATTTTTTTTCCTGCCAGATCCGTTTCATTTTCATCAACCCCGGCGTGACCACGCCGAACGCAGTGGCACCGATCACGCGTTTGTCTTCTTTGGCGATCGGTCGATAGGATTTCACCATTCCCAGAAGAGCGGATACGGCATTTTCTAGAATCCGGTTGAAAACATAATTCAAGCCGAAGACGTCCGTCACGGACGGAAAGACGGCAATGTCCATGGTGCGTAAGAAAGGACGCATATCCCCCGACGCAATCGTGCTGACGATGACTTTGGGAAAGCCAAGCGGAAGAGGCTGCATGGCCGCCGTCCCCATTGCGGTCCCTTGTCCGCCGCCAATGGCGATGGCCCCATGAATCCTCCCTTCCCGGTAAAGCCCGGCCACCCAAGCCGTCAGACCATCCGTCATGGCTTGGATGATTCTGCCTTTATCCTTGGTCTCCACCAGCGCCGAAAGATCATAGCCCGCCCGGGCCGCCACCTCCTCACGGGAAATGTCGCCTCGGACGATCGGTTGCCCCAACGGCCCTGGATCGATCAAGATGGCTTGGCATCCGTTTTGCCAAATCAGATCCCGGATAAACAGACATTCTTCCCCCTTGGTATCAAGGGTTCCAATGACCAAGATGGTCTTCAGACTTTCGCTCCCAGGCATTTCACAACCTCATCCATCCGACAGCTCAATTCGTCTAGTGTCCCGCACATGCGGATCTGCCCTTTTTCCATGATGTAGGCCCTTTGGTTGTCACTCAGACGCATGGCGATCTCCATGTGCTGTTCCACCAGCAGGATGGTGCGGCCGTCTCTCTGGAGTTGTTTGATGATTTCCATGATCTCATGAACGATTTTCGGAGCCAAACCTTCGCTGGGTTCGTCGATCAGCATGAGTTTGGGCCGGCTCATCAACGCCCGGGCGATCGTGAGCATTTGCTGCTCCCCGCCGGAGAGATTTCCGCCCAGATGTTTTTCGCGTTCTTTCAGGCGCGGAAAATATGAAAAACACATCTCCACAAGCGCTTCCCGTTCGTCAGGTTGGGTGTGCATCAGCGACCCCAAACGCAAATTTTCCAAAACCGTGAGATTGGGAATGACCCGGCGGTCTTCCGGAATGAGTGAAATGCCTTTTCGGGAAATCTTATGGGGAGGCAGCCCCGCGATATCACCGTCCATGAAGATCACCTTACCCGACTTTGGGGGTTGAACCCCCATGATGGTTTTCATGGTGGTCGTTTTCCCGACGCCGTTCCTCCCCAGGAGGACCACAATCTCGCCTTCTTTGACTTCCAGCGTCACGCCCTGAAGAATGTGGCTGTAGCCATAATATGTATTTACATCTTCCAGTCTTAGCATGATTCCCACCTTTACCCGAGATAGACTCTCTGAACTTCTTCGTTGTCACTGACCTCCCGGGGCGTTCCCTCGGCAAGGGTTCTGCCCTCATTCATCACCAAGATTTCCTCCGAGATGCTCATCACCACGCTCATGTCGTGCTCGACGAGAACGATGCTCAGACCGAGTTCTTGGTTGAGCTTTTTGATCATTTCAGCGCATTGATTCGTTTCCGCGCAGCTCATCCCCGCCGTGGGCTCGTCCAAAAGCAGGATTTCCGGCCGGGTCGCAAGAGCAATCCCGATTTCAAGATAGCGTCTTTCCCCATGCGACAGCGTCGAAGCCGGCCAATTTCTCTTTTCAGTCAGTTCCACTTGCGTCAAAATTTGCTCAGCCAGTTCATTGATCTCCTTGTACGAGGCGGCCGGTCTCCAGAAATTGAAAGACGTCTTTCGTACTTGCGCCGCAATGCGGATATTCTCAAAAACCGACAAACTCGGAAAAATATGGTTGATCTGATAGGTTTTGACCACCCCCAGCCTGGAAACCTTGTTCAGCGAAAAGCTTGAGATGTCTTGATCTTTGAAATAGACCTTGCCTTTCGTCGGGAGGTATGCGCCCGCGATGAGATTGAAGAGTGTCGTCTTTCCCGCGCCGTTGGGACCGATGATGGATTTGAGCTGACCTTTCCTCAATACAAAATCCACTTCATCGACGGCTTTCAGACCACCGAAGTATTTACAGATTTTTTCCGTCCTCAGTATCATCGTCTACTCCTTCACCAGCTTGGCTTCCCGTTTCAGCCTAAAGGCCGCGATTTTCTCCTCCAGGGTTCCCATAATTCCAGCCGGAAACAGCAAAATGATGGCGACAAAGATGGCGCCGACGAAAAGCTCCCACCGTGGCGTGAACAGACTGATCGTGTTTTGGAGAAACAAAAACACGCCCACGCCGACCAGCGGACCGAGAAACGTTCCCTTGCCCCCCAAAATCGTCATCATCACCATCGTGCCGGACGTCAGCCAAAACAGCGTCGTCAGCGGCACATATCCCAGATAAACGGTATTGAGCGCACCGGCGAGCCCCGCGTAAAAGGCGGAAATCACCAGAGAAAAAAACTTGACCAAGGTGGTATTGTAGCCGCAGGCTTTGGCTCTTTCCTCGTTTTCACGGAAAGCCTGCAGAAGTTTTCCAAACGGAGATTGAAGAATCCGCCATGTCGCAAAGAGCATCACGCTGGTCGTCATCATGATGAAGTAATAAAGCGGCAGGGGCTTCCCCAGCGAGAGAGAGAAAATCGCCATGGTCGGAATTTGCGTCAGACCGTCTTCTCCCCGTGTGATGTGTTTAAGCGGTGAAAGCGCCAGGAAGTAGAGCATCTGCGCAAAGGCCAAAGAGATCATGGCGAAGTAGACGCCCCGTTTTCGAATGGCCAGAGCGCCGATCAAGCAGGCCAAAAGCATCGGCGCCAAGACGCCCAAAGCGATGCCCACCGGAAGACTCGCCTCCAAATTTCGAAAGGCCAAACCGGCGCTGTACGCCCCAAGGCCGAAGTAAGCGGCGTGTCCAAACGACAATACGCCTGTGTATCCCAAAAGGAGATTGAAGCCCATCCCGAAAATGGTCCAAATGAGAATCTCCGTCGCCAATGGCGTGGAAATGATGAGCGGAAGAAATAAAAGAACGAAAATCGTTCCATAAACGACAATGGGTTTTTGGGGGGTGCTGTCGTGAGCCATGTTCAACATATCCTCTCTATCCAATCAAATACCTATTCTCTACCCTGCTCGCCGAAAAGACCTCTGGGCCTGACCAGCAAAATCAACGCCATACAGAAAAACATCGACACGGAAGAATATTCGCCGGCAAAAAAGGCGGTAAAGGCCACCACCAGGCCAATGAGAAGTCCGCCGACGATCGCGCCGCCTAAACTGCCCAGGCCGCCGACCACGGTGACGACAAACGCCGTCATGGTCATATCGACGCCCATGTCCGGCGTCGCCGACATCATCGGTGCCGCAATAGCGCCGGCCAACGCCGCCAAGCCTACCCCGAGACCGAATCCAATCGTCCAGATCCGCGAGACATTGATGCCCAGGGTTTGCACCATCAGACTGTCCCGCGTCGACGCCCGGATGATCATCCCCAAATCGCTTTTTTTCAGGAAAAGCCACAAAGAGATGATGGTCACCAAAGTGAATAAAATGATGAATATCCGATAACCGGGAAGAATCATGGGGCCCAAGGTCACCGCGTGACTCAGCGTATCGGGATAACTGACGGGTTTTCCGATCAGGCCGAAGATAATCTTGATGAGATCGGGAATCGCCACCGAAAGTCCGAAAGTCAAAAGCAAAGGCAGAAGGGGGTCTTTCCCGTAAAGAGGTTTGAGGAGAAAGAATTCCAGAATCATTCCGACGCAGCCGACGATCACGACGGCGCTTAAAAGCCCGACAAAAAAGTTACCCGTCAGGGATACGACCACGAAGACGGCGTAGGCGCCCAGCATGGCGAAGGTGCCATGGGCGAAGTTGACGACATCCAAAAGGCCGAAGATAATGGACATCCCGCTCGATAAAAGAACAAAGATGCACCCCAGGGCGATCCCGAAAAATACTTGCATCGCTATGATGTTCCAAGGAATCTCTGCCATAAAATTTCTTTTCCACCTCGATTGGCGCGGGGAAGGGCTTCGCCCCTCCCCGCGGTCTTACCCCTCATTTATTTGGGAAGTTTAATGTTGATGAACGGCATTTTGGCGGCGTTGTCCTCACAGGACATAATAATGGAATCGCCGGGGATTTCCGCGACGATATCCGCAATGTCCCAACCGTGGGCTTTGGCGCCCTTGCCTTTCACCAGGACGTAACTCTGGACGCGCTGTCTGTCACAGCCCCGGACATATTCCGGACCTTTGGTCAACTGGTACTTCATGCCTTCCAGAGCGGTCATAATTTTTTTCTTGTCGGACACGGTGCCGGCTTTTTCAATGGCCATGAAGAGCAAATTGGTGGCCACATAGCCGCTTTCGCCGTCCTGCTCCGGCGGTGCGCCGTATT
>CAZPTW010000303.1:0-4608 GCA_964589235.1 uncultured Smithella sp.
TCTGGCTTGAAAAGACGAAGGTATTGGACGCCGGAGGAAATGTTTTGACTGTCCATCAGCCACATGTCCACCTTGCCTGGTGCATCGGCTGTGGAATCTGCGAGACCAAATGCCCCGTTTTGGGTCAGCCGGCCATCTATGTGACGAGCATTGGAGAATCCAGATCCAAGGACAATCAGTTGTTGCTTCCGTAGAGACTGAACCTTCAGGAAGTCAGAGACGATACAGCCGGTGAAACATCATTTTCAGGTCGACAGGCCTTCAACGAAGGCCAGGACATTTCTTCCTAAAACGCCGTGATGATAGCCGCCTTCGAGAATGCCGAAGCAGCCGCCGCCATTGCGCCTGGCCGCTTCGCGCACAAGCTTCCCCATGTACGTATAGTCTTCCGTCTTGAGCAGACCGCCCCAATCGGCTTCATGATTGTCAAAACCGGCGGATACGGCAATCATGTCCGCTTCGGTTCGGGCAAGAGCGTTTTGAACAGTGCGAAGGTATTCATTGCGGTCCTGACCGCCGGGATTGAGAATCGTGACATACCCTTTTGGCTCCAAGATATTGATATTGCCGTCTCCAACATGCAAGTCGAAATCCAAAATGAAGGCCTTTTTGATTTTACCGGCGCGTTTGAGCTTGTCCAGGGCGATGGCCATGTTGTTGAAATAACAGAAGCCCCAGGCGCTGTCGGATGAAGCATGGTGTCCAGGTGGACGGATGGCGGCAAAACAAGGCTCAGACAGGCCGATTTCAGCGGCCTTGATAGCGCCACCCGCCGCTAACGCCGCGATGTCGTAAACCCCCTCCCGCTTCACTTCCGAAATGTGCCTGGGGGTGTGAATGGCGGCAATATCTTCTCCAGCGGCGGGGTGAGGCTCAACAAATTCCACTTTTCCTGAAAGGGCAAGTTCAATGGCCTCCATTCTTCCGGGATTGGAGGCAGGGTCGTAGGAATAAACTTGCTTGTACTCCTCGGAATAAACGACTTTCATCATATCCTCCTGAAGTCGCGGAATTGAAACCTGACATGGGTCAATCTGCCCCAATTTGCGGGTTAAGTCAAGAATCCGATCGCTTTGAGCACTTTCATTGTGTTACCGGAAACCGACATCGATGAAAGCTCCTCAGGGGTGAACCAACCTGCCTCCTCGGCATCGTCCGCCCCTTCGGCTTCACCCGACACATAAGACGCGGCAAAGTCAACGACGACGAAGTGGAAAAGAATCCGACCGGTTTCATCACGCTCGATGAGGTCAAAAACGTAGACGCACTCTCCGATTGACGCGGTTATCCCTGTTTCTTCCAAAAGTTCCCGGGCGGCGCACGCTTTCATGCTCTCCCCCAACTGCAGAGTTCCGCCGGGAATCGCCCATAATCCTTTTCCCGGCGCGATCCCACGCTTGACCAGCAGGATCTTCCCTTCATGGAGGACGATGGCGCCGACCCCCACTTTCGGAGTCACCGGATAGGCGTTTTGATTCTTATCATTCGACACTTCTGCTATTCCTGCATGAATGAGAATCGGCTGGACGCGACCATCTTGTTTTTTTCATCGAAAACCCGTTCGACCAGTCGTATCCGCCGGTTTTTGGCCACAAGCAGGATCGTCGACGAGCGGGTCCCGTAAACGGGACTGGCGATGAATATCGGAGACAGCATGCGCTCCCACTCAAGGGACACGCCGGTATCGGGCAATTGATGATCCGGCGGAACGTGTCGGTCAGCCAGCAGTTGAAATAACGCCTCGTCGAGGTCGTCACCTTTTTTCTCAAGCGCGCCTTTGAGCAGACGCTTCCCTCTTTTCACCTTCGGCCAGGGCGTGTCGAGCAGATGATTGCTCAAACCGTAGACGCCTGGTTTGAGCTTTTCGGCTGTCCCACGGTTGGAGAAGACCCAGAGATCTTCTTGGTCGCCCAAGAGCAGATTAAAACCGTTATACACAGACGTTTTTGGTCTGATTTCCGCCAGATACGCCTCGGCGTTGACATGTTTCGTCAAATAATCACTCACCAGCCTGCCGCGAGACGGCGCTTGGCTTTTCCATGATGATGGATCTCGATAATTGGTAATCCCTGCAAAACGGCCGTCTTTGGACACTCCAAGCCATGTCCCCATTTCCTTCAAATCCCGGCCCCCCAAAACATGCGGGTCATCCGTCCAGAAATCGGCGATTTGCGAGGGGCGGTCGAAATATTCATCACGGTTGGCCGCTAAAATCAAGCGATAGGCGGGATGAATCTTATAGGCAAACAGAATGAGACACATGTGAAGTACCGAGTGCGTCAAAGGACAAGGGGGGCTTTGAATCTTTATCCCTGCGCCTTGATCCGATCAATGATTTTCGTCATGGTCTCGCCGGCGGCGGCGTCGATGCGGATATCGGCCAGCGAGTCTTGTTCCGTGGCGCCGCGGTTGATAATGATCAGACGAGCGCCGGATTGTTTCGCATGAAGCGGCACATACGCCGCGGGGTAAACCACCAGCGATGAGCCGATCACGAGCATCACATCGCAAGTTTCCGCCTCTTGCATGGCTTGCGCCAATGTCCTTTGCGGCAAGGCCTCACCGAAAAAGACCACATCCGGTTTGAGGATCCCTCGGCACGCTTCACAGGACGGCACGTCGTCCGAGGCGGCATACTTTTCCTTGATGAGCCCAATCGGGTAGCGCTTCCGGCAACTCAAACAGACGAGCATTTGCATGTTGCCGTGAAGCTCGCGGATGAGATCGGGGTTGCTGCCGGCTTTCTGGTGAAGGTTGTCGATATTTTGCGTCACAATCGACACAAGCTTCCCCATCTTTTCGAGCTCCACGATTGCAAAATGCGTCGCATTTGGGGACGCCTCATCCATAAAGCCGCCCTCTCTCAACCGTTCCCACATTTTTTTCCGGGTCGCCGTCGATCCCAAAAATTTATCAATCGTAAAATCATCGGGATCATATTTCGTCCAAAGACCGCCCGGCCCGCGAAAATCCGGAATTCCGGATTCCGTACTGATGCCCGCGCCGGTGAAAACAACAACCTTCTTGGCCCCGGCGATCAGTTCCGCCGCCTGATTAATCTTTTGTTCCATCGTTTTCCGGCGCTCCTTCTTTGTCTTTTCATTGACATCTGTCCATACACCATGTCCGGCAAAAATCAAAAAGAAAAAAGATGGACAGCCCCATGGAAGGGAATTCATCGTCGTGAAAGGTGAACAAGGTCGCTCATCGAAAAAGGAAGTCGTGGAACAGATCTTGACCCATCCGATCCCCCCTGGATATCGTCCAACCCTATCGGAACAATGTTTTTGCGGCGGATTTGACGGAGTCTTTCCATTTCGAGGAATCCCCGGAGGCAAGCATGTTTCGGATCTCTTCAACAATCTGCTGATAACGCGCCAGTATCTGTTCCGTGTGGGGATTGCCGGCAATGATGTCGGCATACATCTCCGGGCTATCCGCCATGACTTTCTTGACGATGTCCATTTTACCGCGAAACATCGGCGTTGAAAACCGGCGGATCTCTTCCATCGGAAGACCACTTTGGGCCATTGTCATTCCAAAGACAATGGTGTTGAAATGATTGAGGGCTTGCACCACTGACATCATTCGATCATGCTCGTCCGGCGTCCGCTCCAGAAGCGTATAGCCCGCCTGTTCAAAGACTTTTTTGATCCAGGCATACCCCGCCTCCCCCCGTCCCCGGCACAAGACAATACCGTTGCCTCGGGCTTCTTCAACGGATGGTCCGAAAAGAGGGTGACATCCAACCACTTCCGAAACAGAAGAAGAGAGCATCCATTCGACCGGAGCTTTTTTAAGCGATGTCAAATCCATTAGCATCTGGTCTTCGGCCAGAAGCGGACCGATCGACGCGATCACTTCGGCGGTTGCCGCAATGGGCACGGAGACCACCACCACATGGCAACGTCTGGCGGCATCCGCCGCCTTCATCTCGGTTTTCCGGCCGATGACATGGACCTCGTATCCTTCTTTTCTCAAGAGTGTCGCAAGCCAGCTGCCCATGCCGTTGGTGCCACCGATGATCCCCACGCTTCGATAGATCACAGGCGCACCGCTTTCTGCCGCAGCCAATGATCGGCAAGCACCAGGCAAACCATCGCCTCACAAACGGGAACGATGCGGGGGATCACGCAGATATCATGCCGGCCGGCGATCTCAATTCGCTGTTTCCGCCCTGCCCGATCGACGGTCTGCTGCGGCAGAGCGATCGAAGGAATGGGCTTACAATAAACCCTCAAAACAATATCCTGGCCGGTGGTTATCCCCGCCAGAACGCCGCCGGCGGAATTTTTGACAAAGCCTGTTTGATCCATGGGGTCGTTCATCTCCGACCCTTTTTGATCCGCCGCCGAACAACCATCGCCCACTTCCACGGCTTTCACCGTCCCGATGCTCATGAGCGCCCGGGCCAGATCCGCGTCCATCTTGTCAAAAACCGGCTCGCCCAGACCCGCCGGACAACCGCGTACGATAATCTCGACGACACCCCCTAAAGTATCGCCTTCGCTTTTGACTTGCGCCAGACGCGCTTCCATCTTCCGCGCCGCGGTGTCGTCGGGACAGTAAAGTGCGTTTTGACGGACTTTTTTCTTTCGCTCGTCAAAC
>CAZPTW010000304.1:0-4586 GCA_964589235.1 uncultured Smithella sp.
AATCGGTCCGGGACGCCGTGATGACCTGTGTTTTGGCCGCATCCTTCACCTTGAGGCGAAGGATGACCTCTTGGATACTGCTGGGGGTTTCTTCACCCTGAAACTTCAACATCACTTACTTTTTTCCTTCAGAAATAGCGGGGCAAGAGATGCACACGCCTCAAAGATGGGATAGTCGGTACAAACCAGGGAAATGTCCAGTTCACGGGCCAAATCGAGCGTATCCTGTGGAACCGGTTTCCCGCAGGCGATCATAATGGCGCTGGCGCCGATCATGTCCGCGGTGCGCACAACCTGGGCGGTGTTGAGATTGCTCAAAAGCAGGATATCCTCTTCTTCGGTCGTCAAGACATCACTCATAAGACTGGAGGCGACAACCCACCTCACGAATTCACCACTCCCCTGATGCAGGTATTTCCCCCTGACCCGAGATGCACACTCCTTGATGAGAACTTCCGGACGCATTGAACGAATCACCTTCCTAAATCGACCAGGAACGCAAGCGTTGATCTTCGACAATTGAATGAATGGCTGCTTTGATTATCCTGCTCTAACTGTGCACTAACTTTGAGTTTCTTCCTAGCACATATTTTCGCTTCAGTCAAATGGCGGAGAAGCCTGGAGAAAAAAGAAGGCAAAGCGCATGCCCCCAGGCGGTTCATGGCAGCCTGGAGGCATGCGCCTCATGGGTCACCATTTTTCATAGTGAACTTTGGCTGGATTGAAACGGTCCTGATATGCGCGTTTATCTACGGGGTATCCCAGGGGGATGATATTAAGCGGCATGATATGATCCGGCAGATTCAAGAGTTTGCGGATGCCGGCGGTCCTGTCTTCGTAGGGGTAAAAGGTCGTCCACACAGCGCCCAAACCCAATGAATGCGCCGCAAGCAGAATGTTCATGCTCGCGTTGGAGGCGTCGGGAATCCAGTGTCCTTTCGCCGCTTCCAGTTTCGTGTTCCCGCACACGACAATCGCCACCTGACAGTCCGGAATGTGTTTGCCGAAGGGGTGAAAACTCGGAATCTGGGACAATGTTTTCTTGTCGCGGATTACGATGAATTCCCACGACTGCGTGTTTTTCGCCGTCGGCGCCGACATCGCCGCCTGGAGGAGCAGCTTGACGGTCGCATCGGAGACAGGCTTGTCGGCATACTTCCGCACGCTGCGGCGGGTGAAGATGGTGCTTAGCGTATCCAATTCCGATGCGGCGGGAATACCGGCCGTTACAATCCCCATTTTCTCGGCCGCGGAAGATGCCGGCTGGTCGGACGCCGCCGAAATCGGCAGCGAAAGCCAAAGCACGCCGGCCGCCCCTAGACACGCTATCCTCAATGCATGCTTGAAAATTCTTCCCCAATTTTTTCTCATACCCAACCTCCTTGATGTTTTGATTCATCTTCAAAAAACAACGCCAACCCGGCTTACGTGTCAGCCGGACTTCGTATCGCAAAAAACGCCGAAGCGACAGGAAAGCCCGAGGGCTGTTTTTCACCCGATATAGCGCTCTTGGTCCTTGCGCATGGCCTTCAGCCATCGCTCGTGGTCGTTGGCCCTGGCCTTGAAATATTCCAGAATTTCCGGGTGAGGCAAGATGAGAAACGCTTCTTTTTCCAAAGCTCCCACAACATAATCTGCGCACGCTTCAGGCGTAATGGCGGTTTTGAGAATCAGTTTCCCGAGCCCCTGGGCGTCTTCCGGCAGCATGCCGGAAATCACACCAAAGGGGCAAAGACAACTGACCTTGATGCCTTGGCGCGCGTGCGTGATCGACAGCCACTCGGCGAAGGCCACGGCGGCATGTTTCGTCACCGCGTAAGGGGCCTGCCCCAGCGTGGTGAGCAATCCTCCGGCCGAAGCGGTTTGAAGCAGGTATCCGCCTCCGCGGGCGATCATGGAAGGCAAAACGGCTCTGGCCGCGTAGACATGGGCCATGACATGGATATCCCAGCATCGCTGCCACAACTCATTGGGCGCCCAAGCGTCGCCGGGGGCTGGTATTCCCGCGTTGGAACAAAAGAGATCCACCGGACCGTAATGCTTTTCGGCCGCCTCCACGACTTTTTTGATATCGTCTTCCTTCCCGACATCCGCCGTGACGGCGACGCCGCCGATATCGGCGGCCACTTTCGCCGCCCCCGCCTCGTTATAGTCCGAGACCACAATTCCTTTGGGGTCTTCCGCCGCAAAACGGTAACATAATCCTCGGCCGATTCCGGAGGCCGCGCCCGTGACCACCACCACTTTGTCCTTGATCTTCATACCCTCTCCTTGATTTGAGAATCATGTCCATATCCGCCCCGTCCATAAACAGAAACATATCACGAAAAGGCAAATCAAAAAAGCGTATTGGTCGACACCGTAAATTCAAGAGGGGGATCGCTTTGACAGACTCAGACGGGCGCGCTGTCGACCGACGCTTTCGGGATGTCCAATGAGGAGTGGCGGCCCCGCGCTTGGACGCCCCGTTTGCGGCCCATTCACCGCATCCGCGCCGGCGATGACATTTCCCATCCGCGGGAAAAGCGACGGTCGACAGGAACTCCAAAAAAGCGGCCAAGAAACAGCGATCGACTCAGGTAATGGTCGACAAGCCTTCTGTCTCGGCCTGCCGCATCACTTCGGTGGTTTCCTCGTCTTGCCTACTCCTGATACAACGCCAGCAGACGTTCACCGTATTTCTTCATGATGTTGCGGCGGATGACTTTCATGGTTTGAGTCAACAGGCCGTTTTCAACGGAAAAATCCTCCGTGATCAACAGGAACTTCTGGGGGATTTCATAACCGCCGAAAGATTTTCGCAGATGCTCGGTGATTGTTTGCGAAAGAAACGTGACGCATTCCTTTTTGGCGATAATGTCTTCCGGCGTTCCCTGTGCCCATGAGGAGGTCAACGGATCGACCTTCAAGACATCAAAATCAGGGACGATGAGGGCAACGTTGTATAAACGACCTTCACCGTAAATGAATGTGTTGGCCACATACGGGATGAGCTTGATTTCGCCTTCGATGGACTCGGGATGCACATATTTACCGTTTTCCAGCTTGTATTCATCCTTGAAACGTCCGGTGATATGGAGATAGCCGTCTTCGTCCAACCAGCCGCGGTCCCCGGTCCGGACGCCGGGGAAGCCGTTCCACGTGTCGGGTGTCATCGTTTCCTTGGTCACGGCCGGTTTGTTGTGATATCCCTGCATGACGTGCGCCCCGTAAGCGATTATTTCTCCGTCCTTGCTGCCTTTTTCCACCCGCGATCGATCGATAACGACATGCATGTCACGGACCGGTTTGCCGACGGTACCGAATTGATTGCCCTGTCGGGGGGAGTTCGATGTAATGACAGGAGAGGTTTCCGAAAGGCCGTAACCGTCATACGTCGTGATGCCGACATCACTGAAAAACATCGCGATCTCCGGTTTCATCGACGCGCCGCCGGTGACCACTTTGGTTAAATTGCCGCCGAAAAGGTTGCGGATCTGGGAAAACACCAATGCGTCGTAATCTTTAAACGCTTTCGTTTTTTCGGCTAACCCCCGGTTTTTGACGGCTTCCGCGCAGGCCGCGTCGAAAAACTGTTTTTTGACGGGATCCGCCGCCACGCCCTGCTGAATCTTGTCATAGATGATATTGAAAACACGCGGCACGGCGGACATGCCGTTGGGTTTGACCTCGCCCAAATTGACGATGAGTTTATCGGCGGATTCCGCAAACGCGAGACTCCCCCCGGCGAGAAGATAGCAATACAGATCGCAGGACAAACCGAAGCTGTGCGCCCAAGGGAGAATATTCATGCCGACCCATTCCTCGGTGACGTCGAAATCTTCTCGGGAAGTGTAAGCACAGTGCGAGATATTGCCGTGATGGAGGAGCACCCCTTTGGGATCCCCGGTGGTTCCGGACGTATAGATGATGAAAGCGGTCTCCGACCAATGCGGCTTGTAGGAAGATACAGGATGGTCGCGTCCGATTTTTTCAAGTGCCGCAAGTGACTTTTCCCCCTCGCCATACAAGACGAAGATATCCTTCAAGGTGGGAAGATCTTTTTGAAAGCCTTTGACGGTCTCGAAGATCGTCGGTTGACTGACAAAAAGATACTTGATCCCGGCATCCTCGATGATGTATCGCCAGACTTTCGGTAACTCTTTTTCGTACATCGGAACAAAAACCGCGCCCACCCCATGCGTGGCGGCGGCACAAACGAACCACTCCACGGAGTTTGCCACAATCACCCCGACCTTTTCGCCTTTGCCCAACCCAAGCTGTTTCAAAGCGCCCCGGAGGTGATCCACACGGTCGGCCACGGCGCCGTAGGTCACCCATTCATATTGATTTGTCGCCTTGTTTTTCGTTCCAAACAGATGTCGATGGGTGACGCGGGCGACGCTGTTTTCAAAAAGCGACACCAGATTATTCGGTGAACGGTAAAAGGAATCCAGATTCAACGCCGCGTCGACACTTTTGTTTTCCGCCATGGGTACAATCCCTCCTGTTTCATCAAAGTGAATGTTCGCTTCGACATCGCCGGGTCATTCCGACGATGCCCCGTTGACATGTGGGAGTCAAATCCAACAATCTATCCATGGGTG
>CAZPTW010000305.1:0-4577 GCA_964589235.1 uncultured Smithella sp.
AATCCCTGCTTGACCCGGGCGATGAAGTGATCGTGCTTGCCCCTTTCTTTGTTGAATACCCGTTTTATGTTGAAAACCACGGAGGTGTCGTGAAATTTGTTCAAACACGGAAAGATTTTTCACCTGACGTCGACGCGATTTCAAAAGCCATAACCCGAAAAACAAAGGGCGTTATCATCAATTCTCCGAACAACCCAACCGGCCGAGTTTACAGCAAAAAAGATATCGCGGATTTGTCTAGGATGTTGAAAGAAAAAAGTCTCGCGCGGAAAAAACCTGTTTATCTGATTTCCGATGAACCTTACGCGGAAATCGTCTATGACAATATCACTGTCCCCAGTGTATTGAAGGCATATTCAAACAGTATCATTGCCTATTCATATTCCAAAACACTTTCTTTACCCGGGGAAAGAATCGGTTACATCGCCGTTCATCCGAGAATTTATGAGGCGGACAATTTGATCAACGCGCTTATTTTGTGTACACGCACCTTGGGATTTGTAAACGCGCCGGCCTTAATGCAGCGGGTGGTGGCGAGGCTCCAGGATGTGACAGTTGACGTCCATCTTTATCAGACAAAACGTGATTTGCTCTGTGCCGGGTTGGAAAAAGCCGGGTATCAGTTTGAAAAGCCGCAAGGGGCTTTCTATATGTTTGCCAAAAGCCCGATTCCCGATGATGTGGCATTTGTGAAGGTATTGTTGAAACAAAATATTTTAGCGGTTCCGGGAAGCGGTTTCGGCGGCCCGGGATATTTTCGGCTTGCCTTTTGCGTTGACGATGCGACGATCATCCAGTCGATGCCAGGATTTGCCAAAGCCATGAGCGTGTGCAATGAAGGCCGTTTTTGAAAACATTCCATGGTCCGTGTTTTTGACGACTTCGATGGCAAAGCGAGCCTTATCGTATGTGATCAGCTTTCCAAAACTTCTCTGATTTTCATCGAAAAGTCATCCATTTTAAATGGTTTTTTTAAGAAGGTTTGGACCCCTTTGTCCATGATCGCTTTGACCGCCCCGCTCATGCTGTAACCGCTGCACAGAATGACTTTTACCGATGGGTTTATTTCACGAATTAAATCAATAGCTTCTCCGCCTCCCATGCCGGGCATGACCACGTCCATGATCACCAGGTCGATTTGTTTTCCTTTTTCCTGGTAAATGGCGACGGCTTCTTCTCCATCAGACGCGACAATGACGTCATATCCCAAAGCCGACAACATGGCTCCCGTCACGTCGGTGATGACTTTTTCATCGTCGACCAGAAGGATCGTTTCGTTGCCCATTCGGGATCTTGTCGAAGAAAACTCCTGTTTCTTTTTGTGCGGCGTCTTCGACGAGGCGGGAATGAACACATGAAATACTGTCCCCACATCTGGGTCGCTTATGACTTCAATCAAGCCGCCGTGACTTTTGATAACACCGTAGGCCGAGGTCAGACCCATGCCCCCCTGACGGCCGGCATCCTTTAACACAGAGGAAGGACTGAAAAGTTGATTTCGTTCGGATTCGTCGATAGCAACGCCCGGGACCGTTATGGAAATTCTGACATAAGGCCCGGACTTCAAGCCATGCATGCTGACATGAGTGTGATCCAGCATGATATTGTCTGTTCGAAGCAACATGCCGCCTATGCCGCCGAGTATTTTGGCGGCATAGGTGAAGATGTTCTGAAAAGCTTGATCGAGCTGAGATGTATCCGCCTCGACCGCCCAGACATATGCGGAAAATTTGGTTGAAATCGAGATTTCTTTGCGACTTTTTGTGAAGGTCGACACCGCCGAGTTCAGAAAATCATTCAGTTCGGTTGTTTTAGGTTCAAAACGGCCTCCCCGGGCGCATTCCAGAAGCTGTTCAGTGAGTTGCGATCCGCTGTTGATCTGTGCTTCAATGGCTTTGAGTTTTTCATAGTTTTTATTGGACGGCAATGTCTCCAAAAGCATCAAAGAAACGTAGCCCTGGATGCCCATGAGAATATTATTGACGTCGTGAGCGACACCGCCTGCCATAGAACCGATCGCTTCCATTTTTTGTGCGTGCTGAAACTGGGCTTCCTGTTTTCTGATGTCCGTAACGTCTTCACAGAGAATGAGGAACTTTTCCTGCTCAACTTTCATCGATGTGAATTGAATCAGCTTTTCTTCAGCCGTATTATCGAAAATAGAGACGGTATAGGTTCGGCGATTGCCGGACTCCGTATAGGGTAGTTCATAAAAAAGAATACCATAAACCTGCTTTCTGAGGTCCTGAGATGGAAAGGCCGTGTTTAACCATTGCGACAAGATATGATAATTCTGATTGATATGACCGAATAATTCAGCGAACTTTTCGTTGTGATAATCAATATCCTTTTTGTGGCTGACCAGAAGCACACCGAAAGGCAGCATTTTCATAATGCTTTCACAAAATTCTTTTTGCCCTTTTCTGATTTCGGAATCCATGCCGCACAACCTTCCGTCAAGTGTTATCAAAAAAACAGTATGTTTCGATTCACGACATTCAAGAAACGTCAATGACGTTTACTGAAAACACTCATTTTTTCAGTAACATACATGAATGACTCAAGACAAGTCAAGAACATAATTTTTGGAGTGACCCAATGGGGCGCGGCAAGCTCATTCAGATAAGCTCAAAGGCCCAAACAGACAGGGTGATGGAGAATTAATAAACGATGTGATTGATTTCCTCTATCAGCTGATCAAGTCTTTTTCGCGAAACGGGATAACGTGTTTTCATCTCTTGGGCGAAAAGAGAAATCTTGTATTCTTCGATCATGGACTGGAGCTCTTCGATCCGGTTCTTTTTTTCGGAAGAGGTATGGATCGTGACACTTTTTTTTAATTCATGGTAGATATGCAAATAAGCGCTGACGTCGCGCCATCGGGTTTCAATGGCGGAAAGATTCAGACTGCCCCGTTCGGCGCGAATGGAGAGGGCTTTGAGGTAACGGGGGATTTCGCGCAGCCGCTCAAGCGAGTTTACCTCCAGGAAATCCACCCCAACTTGCGTTTGCAGGTCACAAAGAGTCGACTGAAGAAATTTGAGGACGGGACGGTTTCGTTGGTTTTTCATCGTCAAATGATCCAAAACACGTCTGCAATCCGCAAAACCGCGGATAATGGGAAGCGCCTGGGCGATCATGTCCTGTCCGTACTGTAAAATTTTGGGGCTGACCTGGTGGGCGTATTCCTGGAAGTCTTCGGCGGATCGAATGTCGCGTTCAAAAAGATCGCGGATCGTGCGGTTGAAAATGGATTGTTCAATGTGTCGGACATTTCCGATCATTGCGGCTTGAGCTTTCAGATCGGCAGGAAGACTGATATTTTTTTTGAGTTGTCTTAACTTTTCGGCAAAATGGAGGGCATAAAGCGCCGCAATGCCGTGGATATGACTTTTTCTCGCTTCTTGTTCATTGGAAAAGAGACGTAAAGAAATTCCCTCATCGGATGTTTTGAGCGCCGGATAGGCCAATCCGATTAGACCATGCCGACCTTTGATTTCAACATAATCTGGAATTGTCCCGAAATTCCAGTGAGAGATATTGTCTTTTTCCCACGTGCGACGGTAATCTTCCAATGATGTTGCCTGGAGAGAATCGTTGAATTCTTTTTGAAGGGCTAAGATGTCACGGCTCGTTTTGATTGTTTCTCCCGATTCGCCGATAATGCTGTAGCGGACGTTATGATGATCCGGGACTTTGTCGAGAGGCCAGGCATCTACCGGCACGGTCAATTTAAATTTTTTCAAGAGGAATTGCGTCAAGGCCTGCGGAAGTGAAAGCTCATGATGGACGTAAGTTTTACAAAACATTCGTGCGATTTCGGCGGGATGAGGCAATAGCCTTCGAAAATTCTTGGGAATGGCTTTCAATAAATATTGGACTTTTTCCTCAAGGAGCGTCGGCAACTGCCGCTCGATGTTTCCAGATGAGGCTTTGCCCAAAAGCCCGACGGGCACACAGACCGTCACCCCGTCTTCGGCCTTACCCGGTTCAAACCGGTATTGACAGGGAAGAACTGCGTTACCAAGCTCAATGGAATCAGGACGGAGGGAAAGCTCCTCGGGGTTGGGTTCTTCGATCAAAAGTTCCTCTTCCTTGAAACGTAAAAAAAAGTCGTCGCCGCGATTTTTAATCAAAGCCAGAAGCGATTGCATATCGGACAGAAGGGGCAGCTTTTTTTCGTAAAGGCCTGCGATTGTTTCCTCATCGGCAACCATACCTCGTTTACGGAGTTTATCTTCCGTTTTCGTAAGCTTTTCCAGAAGAGAAAGATTGTGTTGTAGAAACGGCGGCTTTCGGCTGACTGCCCCTGTGACGAGTGCTTCCCGGATAAAAATTTTCCAGGCTTCCACCGGATTGATACGGCTATAGGCCACGCATCGTTGTTCCACAATCGTCAGACCAAACAGCATGATTTTTTCAAAGACAACCACCTGTCCCCGGCTTTTTTCCCAATGTGCCCCCCAATAAACATGGCGGCAATGTTCGCCTCCCAATGGTTCGAGCCACGCCCTGTTAATGTTTGCGACATGTCGGGCGAAAAGGCGTGACGTCACGGCGATTTCCGCCGCAACGAT
>CAZPTW010000306.1:0-4561 GCA_964589235.1 uncultured Smithella sp.
GCGGGGGTGCAGTCCGATATTGACAAATTTTAATAGCAAACGTATGGTAAAAGTGAGGAGTGTAAAATGACTGATATACAGGAAAAACCATCCTATGTTTTTATAGAAGAAGTTCTAAACAGTATCACTCATGGAACAGGCATATTATTGAGTATTGCAGCGCTTGTTCTGCTGATCGCCTTTTCCAGTATAGCCGGAACCGCTAGACACGTGATATGTAGTGTTATCTTTGGATTGAGTTTAATTCTTCTTTATACCGCCTCCACGCTCTACCACAGTGCCCGTAAACCAAACATAAAAAGGGTTTTTAAAATATTCGATCATTCTTGCATTTTTTTGCTCATAGCAGGAACTTACACACCTTTCCTGCTCATCACTTTGCGCGGAATTCTCGGATGGATTATGTTCGGCATCATTTGGTTTATGGCCGTAATCGGTGTGATATTTAAAGTTTTTTTTGTATACCGGTATAAAATTGTATCGGTTCTCGCTTACGTATTCATGGGCTGGATCATTGTTTTCGCTATCAAACCTCTCGTCAATACACTGCCATTAGGCGGAATGGTTTGGCTTGTCGCCGGCGGTTTGAGTTATACCATAGGCGTTGTTTTTTATGCCTGGAAGAAACTTCCTTTCAGTCATGCCATTTGGCATCTTTTTGTTCTCGGTGGTAGTGTTTGCCATTTTTTTGCCGTCCGCTTTCATGTTTTGCCTTTTGCGCCATAAGCTAAAACCACCTTGAATTATCATTTTTTAAGTGTTAGACAAAATTCAATTAAAAAATCTATTTAAAGATAAGGATTTGAGATGAGAAATTCTATCAAGTTGATTATGTTGATTCCTCTTGTCTTGTTGACTGCCCAAACCCTGGCTGCAAAAGAAAAGCACACCGTAGCGGTTTTGCCCTTCTCTGTCCATAGTTCTGAAAACATCAACTATGTGCGGGATGGGATCGCAGATATGCTAACCAGTCGTATCTCGGCATCTGATAAGATTGAAGTGACAGGAAAGGACGTCGTATTAGAGGTTCTAAAAAAATCGGGTATTAAAGAATTTCATTTATCAGATGTTCATCGGATCGGACAGCAATTAAATGTAGACTATGTCATTTGGGGGAGCGTCACCAAAATAGGTAGCAGCATTAGCGTTGACGGAAAGCTTATCGATATCGCAAAAGGAAAGTCTGATGTTGGGATTTTTACTCAATCTCAAACACTCGACGATGTCATTCCGAAAATAAACGAATTTTCCCAAAGGATCGTCGCACATATTGTAGGGGCGTCGACGCAAGCCACTCCTCCCGTGATTGAAAACGTGCCTTCAACACAACCAAGCCCTCCGACCGTCGGCCCGTCTAGAGAAGCCCAAATTGTCGCGGGAATGAAATCTGCGGGTAAAAAGGGGACGCTGACATCCATGATTAACCCCGATTTTATCAATTCTAATGATCCCGTGACCCGAAGCCGCTCAAATTTCTGGATGAGTCAACAGTATAAAACGGAATTCAAAGGGATGGCCATCGGCGACGTCAATAAAGACGGATTAAATGAAATCGTCATGATTGATTCTCATAATATTTATATTTATCAAAAATCCGGAGAAACGGTAAAAGTATTGAAGAAAATTGAAGGTAAGAAATACTTAAATTATTTATCTGTTGATGTCGCGGATATCAATAGAAATGGCATTCCGGAAATCATCGTCACAGCCCTTAATGATCGCTTGTTGGAATCCTTTGTGATCGAATATAAAGATGGCGAATACAAACTCATTTCATCGAACATCAGATATTTTCTTCGCGTCATTGACACCCCATCCGGCATGCCATTATTATTAGGTCAACCCTATGGAATTGATAAAGTCTTTGAAACACAAATTTATGAAATCATCTTTCGGGATGGTGAATATGTTGCAAGCGACAAAATGAAAATACCATTGGGACTATCCGTTTATGGTTTGACGATGGATACCCTAGGGTCTGGCACATCGGAAAAGATTATCGCATTGGATGAACTGGATTATTTATGTGTCATCGGTCAAACGAATAAAACCATGACACGTCTTTTATCCTTTGGATTTACGCCTGAAGAATTGATTTGGCGTAGTGACGAAGTGTATGGGGGAAGCAATAACTATATTGCCAATCGAGATAAACAAAAAGGCATCGAAGCAACTCCAAATGAAAGTGCTTACGTGAACTTGCGCATTCTCACTTATGACACCAACAATGATGGGAAAAGAGAAGTAATCATTGTGAAAAACCATTCGCCTGTCGGACGCGTTTTTAAGAATATCCGGTTATTTACATCCAGTGAAATCTATAATCTCGAATGGGATGGTCTTGGGCTGGCTGAAAACTGGCACACGAAAAAAATAAACGGTTATATCGCTGATTACGCCATAAAAGATGTCGATAACGATGGCAAACCAGAACTTGTGCTTGCTGTTGTCTTATCTGTTGGGGCATCCATATCAGATCGAAGCGCCATTGTTGTTTACAAATTGGAGGTCTCTCAATAATTATTGACAAAGTTTTCGCACTTCGGTATAGCGTCGGGGCGTTTAAAAAATAACAACGATGCCGTTGTGAGTGTCCCTTCCGTGGCAACGTTATGAAAAGGCGGTGTAGCTCAGCTGGTTAGAGCATACGGCTCATATCCGTAGTGTCCGGGGTTCAAAGCCCTGCACCGCCACCAAGATTGAGATAGCCCCGAGCTTTCTGTCGGGGCTTTTTTTCGGAAATTTCATGATCAAAGAATCATTTAATAATGAAGCCAAATTTTCTCCACGTTTTTTTATTAAAAATCAACATATTCAATCTTTTTTGGCCAGCGCGCGTTTTTTGGCGCCTTTCCATCATGCATTGCTTGCCAACTCCGTTGATGTCATCATTGAAACGAAACAGAAGACAAAATTGCTGGCATGTATTTCTCGTTTACCTGATGCAAAGGGAATTTTTATAATCATTCACGGGTGGGAAGGTTCTTCAGCGTCAGCCTATGTGCTTGCGGCAAGTTCTTTTTTCTACAAACTAGGCTTCACGGTCTGCCGCCTAAATTTACGAGATCATGGTGAGTCGCATCATCTCAATGAAGGTCTTTTCCATGGCGCCCTTTTAGATGAAACTTTCGATGCTGTCAACTATCTGGCCAGCATATCAGAGAACATCCTTCCGGTTTATCTTCTTGGGTTTTCTTTGGGCGCTAATTTTTCTTTAAGAATTGCCATTGAACATTCACGAAACCCTATTCGAAATTTAAAAAAAGTCTTCGCTGTCAGTCCTCCAATGGATCCATATAAAACAACACTGGCAATTGATAACGGTCCATCTTTTTACAGGAAATATTTCTTAAAAAAATGGAAACGATCGCTTCGCAAGAAACAGGGGCTTTTTCCACATCTCTATCGCTTTGAAAAGATCCTGAAAGCAAAGACTTGCATGGAATTAACAGCTGATATTTTGGCTTACTACCCGGAATTTCCATCCTACAGAGACTATTTCAACCTATACACCCTTCGCAAAAAATCATTCGACGGGCTCAATGTGCCTGTAAAAATTTTCATAGCCGCCGACGATCCGGTCATCCCTCTCGATGATTTCGCCGACATCGGTGAGACTGATTATTTAACAATATCCCGCCAGTTTTATGGTGGCCATTGTGGTTTCATTAATCTATTCCCTTATCAACGATGGCATCAAGAACGCATTGCCGATGAACTTTTAAAGTAAGGAAATTTTCATGAACCTATCTCTGCTCAATCAAAAAGACGTATTCCCCTTACATGTTCAAAAGAAATTAGAAGGCTCCGCCATCGACTACCTCGAAAAACACCATCAGATCATGAAGGCAAATTCTAATGGCGGCAAACACCTCCCAGCCGGTGTTATTGTCCTACTTTTTTTTAAAAAAACCGAATATGTTTTTCAACTGATACGTCGTTCCGATACCGTCGCTCAAGGAGGAGATATCAGTTGCCCAGGCGGTATTCTTGAAAAATCTATCGATGAGATGCTCCATCATATTCTACTGAAAACACGTTTGATTCAAACCGTCGACAACCGATCCCTCGACGCTCTTCCAAATCGTGATCCTCAGACGGCATCTTTGATTCGATTGTTTCTAATGAACGGCCTCAGAGAAGCATGGGAAGAAATCGGTCTTAGTCCTTTAAATGTAAGTTTTCTTGGTCCCTTACCGACATACTCCCTTACCTATTTTGAACGGACGATTTTCCCAATTGTTTGCCTCGTCAAAGAAGACTATAATGTTCAAATGAGTTCAGAGGTGTCGAAAGTATTGGAAATTCCAGTCCGGATATTTTTCGATCCTTCATCCTATGCTATGCTCGAAATCCAACCGACAACTGATGACTCCCATCTCCATTACAATGTAAAATTTCCATGTCTGGTAATCGAAAATGAAGACGGAAGAGATATTCTTTGGGGAGCGACGTTCAATATTCTCACCAATTTTCTCAAAATCGTCACCGATGAATCAATTCCGATGATCAAACCAAATCGCATCGTCAGCAAAGTTCTTTCTCCCCACTATGCATCGGG
>CAZPTW010000307.1:0-4515 GCA_964589235.1 uncultured Smithella sp.
CATGCGCGAGCGCCTGGGCATTCCGCGGCCACCTGTAATTCATGAATCAACCCAACACCTCGCTTTCCCTCGATCGCCTCCCCAAACCGCCGGTTGAACATTCGACATCATTAATTAAAACGATATTCCCATTGAGGTCGATCTCGCTCGGCTGAACATCCAGGTTATCAAAAATTTCTTCGCAGCGTGTACACGGATCCACAATCGTATAGCCGCCAAATCCCTCGCCGGAGTCGGTAAGTGATTTCATCATCACCCTCATCTCCATGGGGAAAGGGGTCGGACTTGGCGAAAACCCGCACCTGGTCCTTTAGCCGCCATCAGCGGGCATTCATCAGAATGCTTGCAATCACTTCCCTGTTGTAGAAGGCGTCCATTCGCCAAAGCTTAGACAGGTTGACCGCGTTGTCGGCGATTTTTTCGATGTCCGTATCCGGTATATTGGCGTCGGCAAGCGAAACCGGCGTCCCGATCGATTCAAACCATCCTTTCAGCCGGGCGACACAGCTCTGTGCGGCTTTCATTGTATCTGCATCCTGTACACCGAAGACCTCCCGTCCCAGCCTGGCAATCCTTTCTTTCTTTCTGTCCAGAGCAAACATCATCCAGGCCGGCAGAACGATCGAGAGGCCTGCGCCGTGCGCGATATCATAAAGGGCGCTCAGCGAATGCTCGATCATGTGCGCGGGAAACGGCGTCGCCCCCAATCCCGCGGACGTGAATCCATTGAAGCCCAGGACCGCACCCCACATCACGTTGGCCCTGGCCGTGTAATGATCCGGCTCTCTCATGATGATGTCCGTACTCTCCATGACCGTTTTGATCAATCCTTCCATCACCCTGTCCTGCAAAGGGCTGGAGGGTTCGGATGTATTGAAATAGGCCTCCAGCATATGGGCCAGGATATCCACCGAACTGTACGCGCTGTAGCGGGGGTCGAGCGAAAACAGCGCCGTCGGATCCAGGATGGAAACTTTCGGCTGGAAAAATGGCGAAAAAGACGCATATTTGAAGCAGCAGTCTTCCCTGGTCAGAACCGCTCCATTATTCATTTCCGACGCGCTGGCGGAAACCGTCACGACCGTAAGGATCGGGAGCGCGGCCAGCACCGGTTTGCTGAAAGTAAAAAAGTCCCAGACGTCATGATCGGCTTTCACCCCGGCGGCGATCGCCTTGGCGGTATCAATGACACTGCCGCCGCCCACGGCCAAAACGACATCCGCATTTTCCCGCCGGGCCAATTCGATTCCCGCGTTCACATGAGAGAGGACAGGATTTGATTTGACGCCCGGAAAATCGACAAACGCGACATCCGCTTTCTCAAGCGACGCCGCGACCTGATCATAAATCCCCGTGGCTTTGATGCTGTTCATGCCGTAAACCAGCAGGGCTTTCTTCCCGAAGCGCGCCGTTTCTTTGCCGATCGCCGGAATCTGCCCTTTCCCGAAAATAATTTTTGTTGGATTTTCAAAGATAAAATTCTGCATGTCTTTTTCCCTTCCCTGAGGTAAATGAATCCCGATGACGGTTCGCGACCGTTATGGTGTCATTTTCACGATCGGTTTGATCGTCCGCCCCGCCTCCGAATCTTCGACGGCCTGATTGATCTGATCCAGGGGGTAGAAAGTCACCAGACGGTCCAACGGGAAGCGCCCCTGCATGATAAAATCCACCAGCTGCGGAATGAAAATATCCGGCACACTGTCGCCTTCCAGAATTCCGCGGATCGTCCGGCCGAACATGATGGAATTCATATCCAGCGTGACCTCTGTGCCCGTCGGCGCGCCGCCGATGAGGCCGCAGACACCCGGACGGCGGATTGATTCCAGCGCCTGCCGGAGCACTTTGGGATTTCCGGCGCATTCCAGAGAATAATCCGCGCCGTCGCCGGTGATTTTTTTGATTTCCGCCGTCGGGTTGACCTGTCCGGCATCCAGGACATTCGTTGCGCCCAGCTCGCGCGCGAGTTCCAAACGATTGGGCTTGATGTCCACGCCGATGACGGTGGAACACCCGCAGATCTTCGCCGCCATCACGGCGGAAAGCCCCACGGCCCCGAGGCCGAAGACGGCAAGGGTCGACCCGGCCCTGACGCGCAGGCTGTTCATCACCGCGCCTGCGCCCGTCTGGATCCCGCAGCCCAGCGGTCCCAGCATTTCAAGCGGCGCGTCGCTTCGCACTTTGACCGCATTGGCTTCATAGGTGAGCGCGTAGGTCGCAAGCGACGATTGCCCGAAAAAATTGCCGTGAATCTTTTCGTTGCCCTTCGACAGCGTCGTGGAACCATCGGGCCGGACGCCGCCGAATGTCCCCATCACCGATTGCGTGCAATACGCCGGCAGCCCCTGACGGCAATTGGCGCAGCGCCCACAATAAACAAAAGTCAACACGACCGCGTCACCGGGTTTGACCTTGGTGACGCGCGCGCCGACTTTTTCCACAATGCCCGATCCTTCATGGCCCAGCACAACCGGCAGCACAAGCGGGTTGTCGCGGAGCGTCACATCCGTGTGACAAATCCCCGTGGCGGCCATGCGCACCAGGATTTCATCCGGGCGCGGTTCATCGAGTTCCACTTCGTCCAAAACAAACGGCTTCCCCTTTTCGCGGATAACGGCTGCCCTGATCTGCAATCTTCTTCTCCTTATCTTGCCTGAAGCCACTTACGCGGAATGGTCCGGTCGATCTGTGATGTCTTTTCAACCGCCTCGTATTCCTCCTTCGTTTTCGGCCACCAAAAATATAAAATGGGCTTGTCCAGTTCGCCATTGGTGATCGTCTGAGTGGCCGTCACCACGAGCAAACGCCCGGTGTCGGTCATGCCGTAGACCTCCATCGGAAACTCCGTGGCGTACATTGGAAAGGCTTTGGGAAAGGCGGCGCGGATTTTATAGACGTCCACTGTCGTGCCGGCGGCGGCAATAGCGCGGGCAAGAGCATGAACCATCGTAAAGTTGAACGTACTCTCGGCGGTGGCCGCTCTCTTGTAGGCCTTGCGATAGCGCTCGGCGGTATTTTGCCCCGGGCGTGGCGGAATCCCCGCCCCGGCCGAACCGATGAGATTTCCCATCAGTTTCGTTCCTTTCATAGCCGTTTTCAGATAGTCGAGCTTCGCCTGATCGATCGGGATAAAGGCGCCTTTGAAACCGTTTTGCCGGCATTGTTCGATCATCAGCGCAGTGGTGCTTGATGGTCCGCCGATCAGTAGAACATCCGGTTTCGTGGCCAGCGCCGCGGCGATCGGCGCCGAAAAGTCATTTTCCGTGTAGTAGTTGGCCGGCTGGTCTATTGTAATGACACCGCCGCGTTTTTCCCAAATCCGGCGAAAGACATTACGCCATTCCTCCCCGTAGGGTCCAACCGTCACGAGCATACCGCACCGCCTCCAGTTCTTCTCCATCGCCCATTCCGCCGAGACTTCGGCCATGGACACAAAAGATCCGGGCGCCACGACCAGCAACTTGTTTCCGGCATCCGTGATCCTGGGCGTACTGGTGAACGCCATCAACAGAAACTCATTCCCCTTGTCTTGGTTTACATTCATGATGGCCGCTGACGTTGTGTAGACGGGATTGAACACGGCGATCGCCCCCCGAGAGCGCAGGCGGCGGGCGTTGTTGACGGCTTGTGTCGGGTCAGCGCGGTCGTCGAACTTCTCGAGCTTTAACGTGTAGGACTTGCCTTGCACCATGATTCCGCCTTTGGCGTTGATTTCATTGACAGCCAGCTCAATGCCGTTATAGACATCCTGACCATATTCGGCGGCAAGTCCGGAAAGAGGTCCCGTGTATCCGATCAAGATATCCGCCGCGTCGGCCGGTGATGCAATCATCAAGAACGCCGACATCCCCGCAACCATAAATCCTTTGCCTAGGGTTTTCACGTTTCCTCCTTTGGTGTTATCATTGAAAAACCGGGTGAAAAACCACCTGCGTCTTGATTTCATTTGTCCCTCTATGGCGTTTCGAAAAACTGATGCGGTTGAAAAATGCAGATATTGGCCTGACCGCTGATATTGGCATCCGTAATTTCCACAAAATAACCGTAAGTGGTCTTTCCTTTCAGTTCTTTTCCCACCACGACCTCACGTCGGTTGAGACCGGATGTCTCCCCTTTCCCCATCAACCGCTGCAGATAAATGTTGTCAAACCACGTCAGATTGTTTCCATCGAATTCCATCGGTGTAGACGCTTGGCAGAGGCGATAAACATAAAAGGCATCGAGGTTGGCCACATCCTTGAGGGTCTCCCATTGACAGGTAATCCCTTTCAGCGCGGCGCCAGCCGGCAAGGGTTTGGTCATTGACGGTGAAAAGGAGCGATAGATCCGTTCGCGATGTTTGAGGTACGCGCTGACAATGGCGTCAGAGGGGGCGTTTTTCTGAATACGTGATTTCCTGTCGACGTTGCCATCCTTGGTTTTCACCTCGATGGTATATTCACCCTCCTTCATAAAACCGGAGGGGAGATTGACCATGTACCAGTACCACTGCGTCATTGGATCATAAAACCACCC
>CAZPTW010000308.1:0-4478 GCA_964589235.1 uncultured Smithella sp.
CGCTTGCGGTCAGTTTGACGCGGAAGATCTGTTTTTCCGCGACGGCCAGGGCAAAAAGGAGCTTGTCGCCGAAGACCCCTTTAAACCCTCCCGGTCCTTCATCCCAGACCCATTCCGGATCGATGTCCGCGAGATGGTTTTCGACGAGCCAACGCATGCCTTGGTCTCCGCCTGGTTCCTCATCCGGGACGGCGGTCAACACAACCGGCCGCCGGAATGTCACGCCGCTTTTGACAAGCGACGCCAACGCAAAAAGAAACATGACGCCCAGGCCCTTGGTGTCGAGGGTGCCGCGTCCCCAGATGAAGCCGTCCGCGACGACCCCGCCGAACGGAGGGTGAGACCACTGAACGGGATGGGCCGCCACGACATCGATGTGATGATTGATCATCAGAGGTTTCAGCGGTTTTGTTCCCGCCAGGCGCGCCACCAGTAATCCACGGCCGGCGGCGGGCTCGTGAATTTGGATGTCGGAGGTGATTTTTTGTTCGAGGATCTGGTCCTTGAGCCATAAGGCCGCCGCCATCTCGTTTCCCGGCGGATTTGTCGTGTCAAACCGCACATACCGGCAAAGCGCCGCCACCGCGTCGTCAAGGATTCTTCGATCATCCATCTTCTGATCCTTCAGTCTCAATACCCGGTTTTATTCCTCCAAAATCGCCTCATCCTTCACCTTCTGCAAATCTTCCGCGTAGGTGCGCGACGCGACCCAGAAAAGAACGCCTGCCGCCACCCCGAAAAGGCCGCACAGCATGACGGCCGTGCCCAGGCCTTCGGCCCCCCCGCCCAGTCTGTCGGAAACAAATCCCACCACAGACGGCCCCCAGGCGCCGCCGAGCATATACTGTGCGAAAATCGCCAAGCCCATCGAGAGGCCCTTGTGAGCCACCGGCACGACATCCTGAGACACGGCGGCGATCGCCGGCATGGCCATTGCCGCGCAAATCCCGTAGAGGCAGGTCAGCGCGATGCCCAGCGGGCTGAAACGCGTCAAAACCGCCAAAATCAGCATTCCCCCTCCCGTGATATAGGCGACCACGGGCACGTACATCCGGCCGCGTGGGTTTTTTTTCTGCCAGAAGTCCGCCAGGAATCCGCCCACCGGGGCGCCGAGAATGGCCATCAGGCCGATGCCGCCGGTGATGAGCCCGGCTTTGTCCTCGGCGATGTGCATCATGCGCATCAGAAGACTGGGCAGCCACACGAGCACCGACGCCGTCATGAAGACGGCGATGCCCAAACCCAAGTAATACCAACGCATCGTGCGCAGTTTCAAAACGCCGGTGAAGGCGTCTAAAAAGTGACCCAACCCGCCGGCCGTGTCCGGAGGCCCGACCGTCTTATAATCCTTCATGAAAAAAGCCAAAATACCCAACAACACGCCGGGAAGCGCAAAAAACAAAAAAGGATACCGCCAGCCGTATCGGGCGGAAAGGATGCCGCCGAAGATCACGCCCGCCGCCGCCCCCAGCGGAATGGCGAGGTTGAAGACACCCATGGCCCGTCCACGTTTTTCCTTCGGATAAGATGCGGCAATCAGAGCCGTTCCGCCGGGGACAAAACCCGCCTCCCCTAGGCCGACGAAAAACCGAGGGATCAGCACCCCGGTGAAATTTTTGGCCAGCCCCGTGGCGAAAGTCGCGGCGCTCCACAAAAGCGCCATCACCCCGATGGCCTTGCGGCGGCTCCAGCGGTCCACCAGATACGAGACGGGAAATGAGAAAAACGCCATACCGATGATCAGAACGGTTGACGCCATCCCGCATTGGGCATCGGTGAGCCCCAAATCGATTTTCATCGGCTGCAGAATCACGGCGAAAACCTGCCGGTCCATGTAATTGACGATATAAAGGAGGGTGCACACCATCAGAACATAGTGGGCGCGCGGACCGCCTGGAGAGAAAAATGAAGATGGATTTCGGCCTGTTTCTTTCATCCGGTCTCCTGTGTTGGAAAAAAAGGTCAGGGGGACTCTTCCGCCGCCAGCAGCGCGGCGCCGTATGCCGCTGTCAATCTCGGGGTCTCGGGGACTCGAATGTCCAGCTTGAGCGCACGGCTCACCGCCTGAACCAACCCTTTGTCCTCCCCCCCGCCGCCGGTCAGCACCACCTCCGGTTCGAGCCTCAGACGTTTCACCAGCATGGCGACTTTGGCCGCCATTGCTTTGTGCACACCCGCCAGAATGTCCGCGGGTTTCGCGCCTTCGGCGATGCGGGAGATGGTTTCCGATTCGGCGAAGACCGCGCAGTTGGTGGAAAATTCAACCGGTGTCTCCGATTGCAGCGATAAAGGCCCGATTTCATCGAGCGGGACCTGAAGGATGCGCGAAATCACCTGTAAAAACCGCCCGGAACCGGTCGCGCATTTCTCACTCATCAAAAAATCGACGATCCTCCCCTGGGGGGAAACCTTGGCGGCTTTGGTGAACTGACCGCCGATGTCGATGATGGTCCGCGCCCAAGGAAAGAGGAAGGAGCAACCGCGGGCATGGCATGAAATGTCGGAGACCTGTTTCCCCGGAAACGGAGAACTGCCGGCCCCGAGGCCGGTGACGACAAGACCCCGCAGGTGATGGGCCGAAATGCCGGCCGCGGCGAGGGCGGTTTGCATCACTTTTTCCGCGCCTTTCTTGTAGTGTCCGCCTGCGGGAAGCAGACTTGATGCTGCCACACGGTGTTCCTCGATGATGACAGCCTTGATGGAGACGGACCCCATATCGAGTCCGGCGTAATATTTCTTTCGATCTTTCATGGGGGCTCCGATGATTTTTTGTCCTCGACCGGCCGCGGCGGCCCCGCCCCTCCCCCCGACATGGCCCGCATTGGCCGGCCGGTTGGGCGGTGGGGCTCGCGAAAGAACGGCCGCGACCGCTTCCTAAGAAAAGAAGGTGACCTCTTCCTTTCTTCTTTCCTTCGCGGGTCTGAGGCCTCGTTCGTAAAAATCCTTTCCAATGAGCGCCGCGCCCAGGGCTCCGGTGACGAAAGGTTCAGGCGGGGTGAGTACGGGAAATCCGACCTTCCCTTCAATCGCCTGGACCAGGCCGATGTTCTTCGCCCCGCCGCCTGTGACGACCACATCCTTTTCGATGCCCAAATGCCGGGTCATGTTGACCACGCGTCCGGCGATGGCGTCATGAAGTCCCGCCACGATTTCCGCCACGCCTACGCCTTCGGCCAGGCGTGAGGTCACTTCATGTTCGGCAAAAACCGTGCACATGTTGGAAATCTGGACAGCGCCTTGGGCCGTCAGCGAAATCGCGCCCATGTCGCTTAGATTGACGCCCAGCGTCTCCGCGATGACTTCCAGAAAACGGCCGGTCCCCGCGGCGCATTTGTCGTTCATGACGAAGTTGGCCACCTTGCCTTCGGCGTCGAGCTTGATGCCCTTGGCGTCCTGCCCGCCGATATCAATGATGATTCTGGCCGAGGGGAAAAGGGCGCGAATGCCGCGGGCGTGGCAGGTGATTTCCGTGATCTGCTTGTCGGCAAACGGGACGTTGATCCGTCCATAGCCGGTGGCGACGATGAAACCCATCTGCTCGAAAGAAAGGCCCGCTTTCCGAATGGTTTCATCCATGACTTTGAGCGCCAGGTGGCGATGCTCCGCGCCCGTCGGGCCGATATGCGAGGCCATGCACTTTTCTTTTTCATCCACAATGACCACCTTTGTCATCGTCGACCCGATATCTATTCCAGCAAACGGCATGAGGTGATGTCCTTCCGTATGGTTTCCCCTTGAAGAAGGCTTGGGGGGGGGTCATGGAGAGGCCCCCATCGATTCGCGACAGCCCCGCCCACGGGAGTGTCGGAAAAAGTCGGCTTTGCGCCCTTCCTTCTTGCGTCTTCAACCTTTATCTTTTGCCTCTTGAGGCCAACGCCTCGATAAACGCCCCGATTTGCGCTTTCCACTGCGCTTCCGAGTAATCGCGCAAATCGACCATGTCGGAGACGAGTTGCATCATGGGCAGATCGGAATATTTCCCCAATTCACTTTTGATGTGCGTCTGGCCAATGGTGGTGGCGCGGCAGGACCGGCAGGCATGGAAGACAACACCGTCGATGGCGTAATCTCGAATCATGTCGAGGAGCTTTTCCACGATGGGATTGCCGCTGTTGGCGCGGGCTTTTTCGTGGTAGCGTGTAAAGCGTAAAAAAGCCCGCCACGCAAGATAGTCCACCGGGTCTTTGACGTGCGCCGGCACGTCCACCGGATCGAAGCCGCGGTATACGTTTTCAATGACGAACACCGCCCCGAAGCTTTCAAAGTAATTGAAAATCCAAAGTGTATGCCAAGGTGGAAGCCCGCCTCCGTAGAGAATGCGGTATTTCTCGTTGGGGATGACGCCGATTTTGTGTTCGACCTTGAATTTCACTTCGTCGTAGAGTTTCTGGTAGAAATCCACGGCGATCTGCGTTCCCGTATAGTAGTGGCCGGCCACCATGATGCTGAAGTGGTCCTGTGACGGCATCGGACAGGGG
>CAZPTW010000309.1:0-4474 GCA_964589235.1 uncultured Smithella sp.
CCGCCGTTGTGACGCTCGCGGATATGAAGTCGCTGCAGGTGGAAGTGGATGTGTCCGAAACCAGTATCACCCTCATCCAAGTCGGTCAGCCCTGTGACATTCATCTGGACGCCATTCCCGACCGTCGTTTTCGCGGCGCGGTGCACGCGATCGTCCCCACGGTCGACCGCGCCAAGGCAACGGTGCTGGTCAAAGTCAAATTTTTGGACCACGACCCGCGCATGCTCCCCGATATGAGCGCGAAGGTTTCGTTTTTATCTCGTCCCCTCGCGGGCGATGAGATGAAGCCGCGCCTGGCCGTCCATCAGTCGGCGCTGGAAAGCAACCGACAAGAGAGTGTCGTTTACCGGATTTCCGGCAGCACCGTACGCAAAACCGTCGTGACCACCGCCGGCAGGTTGGGGGACATGGTCGAGGTCACAGCCGGCTTGACAGCCGGCGACCGCGTTGTGCTCAAACCCGAGGGCCTCAAAGACGGGGCCAAGATCAAGGTGGCCGAACGCTGATGAACGGGGGGGAGCCATGGCTGGCACGAAAAAGACGATCGTTGAAATCAAGCACCTCAACAAGAGCTATCGTCGGGAATCCCTGGTCGTTCCCGTCTTGCACGATATCACGTTCGATATCGAGGAGGGGGAGTTTCTCGCGCTCATGGGGCCGTCGGGGTCCGGAAAGACCACGCTTCTGAATTTGATCGCCGGGATCGACAAAGCCGATTCCGGAACCATCCGAATCGGTGATGTCGACATCACGAATCTGTCCGAAACCGAACTGGCCGCTTGGCGGGCCAATTCGGTGGGTTTCATTTTTCAGTTTTATAATCTGATCCCTGTGCTGAAAGCGGTGGAAAACGTCGAGCTGCCGCTCCACTTGACGATGCTTTCCAAGAAGCAGCGCATCAAACACGCGGAAATGGCGCTTTCCATGGTGGGGTTGGGGCATCGGATGGACCATTATCCCGGTGAAATGTCCGGCGGGGAGCAGCAGCGCGTGGCGATCGCGCGCGCCATCGTCACCGACCCGACGCTTCTGGTGGCGGACGAGCCGACCGGTGATCTCGACCGCGCCTCCGCGGAGGACATCCTCTCGATGATGGAGCGGCTCAACCGCGAGATGGGCAAAACCATCATCATGGTGACGCACGATCCACGCGCGGCCTCGCGGGCGCACATTCTGCGCCATCTGGACAAGGGGTATCTCAACGATGTTGCTTTTCAAAATCCTGCTTAGGAACGCCTTTCACAACAAGCTGCGCAGTTTTTTGACGATCCTGGGGATCGCCGTCGCAATTCTGGCCTTTGGCCTTTTACGGACGGTGATCAGCTCCTTCTACGCGGGGGTGGAGGCCGCGTCCGCCTCTCGCTTGGTCACGCGCAATGCGATTTCCATTATCTTCCCCTTGCCCATCTCCTACGCGGAAAAGATCCGCCAGGTGGAAGGCGTCAAGATGGTTTCCTGGGGCAACTGGTTCGGTGGCATCTACATCAATGAAAAAAACTTCTTTCCGAATTTCTGCGTCGATCCGCTGACGTATTTTGCGCTCTATCCGGAGTTCATTCTGGATGAGACGCAGAAGAAAGAATTCCTGATCGATCGAAAGGGGGCGGTGGCGGGCCGGAAGCTTGCCGCCAAATATGGTTGGAAAATCGGTGATTCCATCGTTCTCAAAGGAACGATCTTTCCCGGGCAATGGGATTTCGTGCTGCGAGGGATTTATCGGGGGCGGGATCGCACGGTTGACGAAACGCAGTTCTTTTTCAATTGGTCCTATTTGAACGAGGCGGTGAAAAGACTCGCGCCCGGGTTTGCCAATCAAGTCGGCTTTTATATGGTGGGTGTGACCCACCCCGACTTGGCCGCCGACACAGCCGTGCGCATCGACCGTCTTTTTAAAAATTCACTGGCGGAGACCTTGACGGAGACGGAAAAAGCCTTCAACCTGGGCTTTATCGCCATGAGCCAGGCGATCGTCACGGCGATCCAAATGGTGTCGTTTGTCATCATCCTCATCATCATGGCTGTGGTGGCCAACACCATGGCCATGACCACGCGTGAACGGACCGGCGATTACGCCATCATGAAAACACTGGGGTTCGGCGCCAAGGACATTTCCATTTTGATTTTCGGCGAGGCGCTGGTTTTGACAATGACAGGTTGTCTGATCGGCATGGTGTTGACGTTTCCGGCGGCGCGCCTTTTCGCCGCCCAGTTATCCACCTACTTTCCGGTGTTTCTGGTGTCGAATTCCACGCTTTGTTTGGACGTCGCCGCCGCGTTTCTCATGGCCTTTCTGGCGGCCGTCATTCCGACCTACGACGCCCTCCGTATCCGCATTGCCGACGGCTTGAGGAGAATCGGCTGATGTCGCTGCCTTTGACTTACAGTCTGCGCAATCTCTGGCGCAGACGCCTGACCACCACCCTCACAATCGCGGGCATGGCGCTGGTCGTTTTCGTGTTTGCCGCTGTCTTGATGATGGCGGCCGGTCTGCAAAAGACGCTTACGGAAACCGGCTTGCCGGAAAACGTCGTCGTGATCCGCAAGGCGTCGACCTCCGAGGTCATGAGCGTCATCGATCGCAAGGCGGCGGCGGTGGTGGAGATGCTGCCCGAGATCGCCGCCGCGGTTTCCGGTCGGCCGCTGATCGCCAAGGAAGTCGTGGTCTTGATCGCACTCAAAAAACAAGGGGAGGAGAAAACCTCCAGCCATTCCAACGTGGTGGTCCGAGGCATCGAGGCTTCATCTTTTCCGCTTCGGCCGCAAGTCCGACTGGTTGCGGGCCGCATGCCTCGTCCGGGGTCGATGGACGTGTTGGTCGGCAACAGCATCGCCAAGCGCTTTCAGGGCGTTGAATTGCAACAAACGCTCACGTGGGGCATGCGCACGTGGACGATTGTCGGCATTTTCGACGCGGGCAATACGGGATTTGCCTCGGAGATCTGGGGCGATGTGGATCAGGTCATGCAGGCTTTTCGAAGGCCTGTTTATTCCTCGCTGGTCTTCAAACTCAAGACGCCCGAGGCGTTCGACCGCGCGAAAAGCGCCATTGAAAATGATCCGCGCTTCACCCTCGAGGCCAAGCGGGAAACGAAATATTACGCGGACCAGTCCGAGATGATGGCGAAATTTCTGCGCATCCTGGGCATGTCGCTTACGGTCATATTTTCCATCGGCGCCATCATCGGCGCGATGATCACGATGTACGCCGCCGTGGCCAATCGGACGGCGGAAATCGGCACGCTTCGGGCCTTGGGATTCAGGCGGCGCACCATCTTGGCGGCCTTTTTGACCGAATCGCTTTTTCTCGGCGTTTTAGGCGGTCTGATCGGATTGTTCTTCGCCTCTTTGATGCAGGTGATGACCATTTCGACGGTCAACTTCCAGACCTTCTCCGAATTGGCTTTCCAATTTACGCTGACGCCGGCCATTGTGGCGGAGTCGCTGCTTTTCGCTTTGCTGATGGGGTTGCTAGGTGGGGTCTTACCCGCCCTTCGCGCCTCCCGTCTGAAGATCGTCGACGCCCTGCGGTCGGTATAAGAAAAGGAGGCCATTCTTGCCTCAAGGTCAAAAATGATTTTGGAGGAAAAGGGATCGCCGTCGGGCATTGGAAGAAAGACCGACACCGGGGCGGATCGCTGTAATCATGGGATTCCGGACCTGTCAAGGTTTCGGCGTTTTTCAGGCAGGTCGCAGACCCGATATTCCAGTGACGCTCCCCTCGGCGGTTCTTCGCCGTGTCAAAACCGAACCGGACGCCGCAGACTGTGGACAAACCACGGAATCCCCCGTGGCCGCCGCGCTTCAGGGATTTTCGACACACAGACGCCGAATCACTTCTCGAGTGATTTGAATGCCGAGACGCAGATTGTCGATGGAAATCCGCTCATCGATGCCATGGATGCGCGCCATGTCCTTTTTTTCGAGAATCATCGGTGTGAAACCGTAGGCCGGATAACCGCGTTCCCGCCAGTAACGTCCGTCGGTCGCGCCGGCCATGAGCAGGGGTAAAACGCCTGCGCCGGGAATGGCGTCTTTGAGGGTCGATGCCACGGTGCGATAGAACAAGCTGTCCTCCGGCGCGATGCCGGATGGGGGGGAGGACTGAATCGTCTCGATGTGGATGCGGGAATCCGCGATCACAGCCGTGAGCCAGCGGTAAAATTCGGCGGCGTCGGTTTCGGGAAGCAATCGGCAGTCCAGTTGCGCTTCGGCGCGTTCCGGAATGACGTTGACTTGGTACCCGGCGTCGAGGATGTTTACACTGACGGTGTCTCGTAGCACCGCGTTGGTGAATTTTTCCGATGAGAGCCTTTTGCCCGCCAGAGCCCTGACGAAAGGATTGGACAGATGTTTGAGCAAAAAGGATGCGGGGAATTTTTGCGCCGTCCCGATGGCTTTGAACATCTGGGCGGCGACCCGGCCCACCCGCAGCGGCCTGGGGGTGTTGACGATACGCTGGAGCGCTGAAAGCAGG
>CAZPTW010000310.1:0-1398 GCA_964589235.1 uncultured Smithella sp.
GATCCCAAGAGGATTTTCGTACACATGCACCTGACCTTGTTCGTATTCGATCACGACGCAATCGCCGGAGGGGTCGTGCAAAATGAAATGACCCGGAAGGACGGCACCGCCCAGTTCGGGATTTTTATGCCCGAAAACTCTGACTTTGTGGATGGCCGATACAGCCTCCTTGACGTTTCCGAAGTTTCCCAGAATCCAGGAGCCGAAAACCACGTTGGCCAGCGCCGGGATCTTGTCTTTTGGGGAAACGCTTTGCCACTGCATGTCCGCGTCGTACCAGAGCAGACTGAAAGACAGGCCCGCTTCGTTGAGGCCGTCGCTGATCCCGTCTTCTTTGCCCAAAACGTTATTGGCGACATACCCGTATCTTGTCGTCCATTGGACTGGTGCGACACCCTCGGGGGCGGGGCTTTTAAAGCTTTTGCCTCGAGGAACCACAATCATGGCATAACCCATGTCGTGACCGAACTCCATCGTCCGGGCACTGATAATCGTTTTGTCTCTGGCCATGAGGCTGAAAACCGAACAGGCCTCTGTCGCTGTCCACAGACCTGATGCGGTCACACAGGCCAGCGCAATCAGGGATAACCTCCATTGCTTCATGATTGATCCTCCTCCGATGATCGATGACGGATAGATATATCTAGCCATTTATATCGGGCTTATGGAAAGAAATCTTGATCAAGAAAAATAATCATGTCCTTTCTCTCACCATTTCAGGACGCGCTCGATGAGATTATAGTAACCTATTGATATATAAATGTATTTATAGTTTTCGGTGCCGAAATGGAAAAAAGACTTCCTGAAAATGAGGTTATTTTTTCATATGATGAGAAGAGGTGAGCCATGAGTTGCGTTATCAAAGAAAAGCAAAAGGAGATATGCGAGGATGTCTGAAAATCATTCCTTGTGGACAAACAGGTTGATATTGTTTACATAGAGAACACGGGATTCTATTTGACGAAAAATCAGACCAATCTCAACCTCACGTATCCGAAGTGACCGGTGAGGCAGGGAAGGTCATGGTGTCACTTACCAATGCGAGACGCATCATGAAAGAGGAAGCGGCAAGTGTGTCCACGGAAATTTTGACCAAAGCGGCTTTGACGACTGACGCATTTTTATCCATCAGGCAAAACGTAAGCCCGCTGCTCGACAAGATGAACCAAAAGGCCGATGCGGTGATGGAATGCGAGGAACAAAAAGTTTGAAAGAACAAAAAAGGAGAATGAACAGTATGGCCATTAATGTGCTTTATACAGCTCACGCGGTGGCGACCGGAGGTCGAAACGGGCGCACCAAAACGGACGACGGTCTGATTGACGTCAATTTATCCATCCCGAAAGCCATGGGCGGCCCGGGGAAAGAAGGAACCACGACACCCGAACACCTGTTTGC
>CAZPTW010000310.1:1408-4383 GCA_964589235.1 uncultured Smithella sp.
CAGCCTGCTTCGGCAGCGCCTGCGAGTTCATGTCGCGACAGCTTCGGCTGATAACCAAAAGTATTGAAGTGAAGTGCGCGGTGGGCATTGGCCCCGACGACGCAGGCGGTTTCGGCCTGATTGTGGACATCGAGGTGACGGTCACGGGCCTTTCTCAGGAAGAAGCCGAGAAAGTGGTGGCCGCGGGCCATAAAGCCTGCCCGTATTCCAACGCCATCCAAGGCAATGTGGATGTGACCATCAGGGTGATTGCCGCCTGACTCCGATACGGGAAACCGACTTGTCATAACCGGGCTGTCATAGCGGGCGACCGGAGAGACACGTCCGGGAAGCTGTATTCAATCGCGTTTGAATACATCGCTTGACGGGCGCCGCTGTGGTGAGGGATCGCTCTTTTCATGAAAGTCATACAAAAGAAGTTCCCTTTTTTGAAAAAAGAAAGTTATCTGTCTGGAAACTTAAATAAGGAGGACATCAGATGAAAGCTTTAATTGCCTATTATTCAGACACCGGAAATACGGAAAAAGTCGCCCGTGCGATTTCCGATGCCATTGATTTCGATAAGGAAGTCAGGAAAATTTCCGAAGTGACGGATTGGAAGGGGTACGATATTATTTTTCTGGGATTTCCCGTGCATGCCCACAGCGTTCCGGAGAAAGCCGCCTTGCGGTTTGACCAGATCCCGGAGGGTCAGAAGATCGCTTTTTTCTCGACCCACGGTTCTTTGCGAGACGGTATCTTGCCCAAACAGGCCTTGGATCACGCCCTGGGGCTCTCTGCAAAACTGAACGTTTTGGGCCATTTTAACTGCCGCGGAAAAGTGGCCGCGCCGGTTATCGAAGCGCTGAAGAAAAACCCCCAGCATCAGGCTTGGGCCGAAGAAGCAGCCGGCGCGTTTCGTCATCCGGACGAAAACGATCTGGCCGATGCCCGAGCGTTCGGCGCGCGGATGATCGCCAGAGTAAAAGCCTAGTTAAAAATTCATGCTTCCCGCTCGTGAACACGCCCCGCGAGCGGGTTTCTTTATACGCGCTTTTCATTCCATGGGATCGGCAAAAGGTCTTATTGAACGACAAAAAGCGATGAGGTCCCGACGTTGACGGGCTTGCGTTTTTTTCGTATGCTGAATCCGCTTGTTTTTTCATTTTTCTGGATGCCATGATGTCCGCTTTTCGGTTGTCCAAATTCGTGAAGCGGCGCGGGATGTGAGACCACCATGGATGAACTGAATATTTTGATGACCTTTGCCGCCGGACTGGCGGGAGCGCTTGTTTTCGGGTATATCGCCGTCCGTCTGAACCTTTCCCCCATCATCGGTTATCTAATCGCCGGTGTGATGGTCGGTCCGTTTACGCCCGGCGTGGTTGTGAATCGAGCGATTGCCGAGCAGTTTGCCGAAATCGGCGTCATTTTGCTTCTTTTCGGCATCGGATTGCGTTTTAATCTGAAGGAACTTTTCGCGGTTTGGCGCATCGGCGTTCCGGGCGCGCTCATTCAAAGCACGTTTTCCACGCTTGCGCTCGCGTCGATTCTTCGCCTGATGGGTTGGAACTGGACATCCGGCTTGATTCTGGGTATGGCCGTTTCAGTGGCGAGCACTGTCGTGATGGCGCTGGTCTTGGCGCACTGGCATGACGAACACACGAAAATCGGCCACATCGCGATCGGCTGGACGGTGGTGGAAGATATTCTCACCGTGGCGCTTCTGCTTCTTTTGCCTCTTCTTTTTTCGCAAAAAGTCCAGACGGGCGCCAATGTCGGGTGGGCTCTGGGACTGGCCGCATTGAAGATTCTGGGCTTGATCGGGCTGGTGATGGTTCTGGGGACCTGGGGGATTCCCTGGGCGTTGGCTCGCATCGCCAAGACCCGGTCGCGCGAGCTTTTCACGCTGTCGGTATTGGTGTTGGCGGTGGGCATCGCCGCCGGTTCCGCCAGGATTTTCGGCGTTTCCATGGCCCTTGGCGCGTTCCTGGCCGGTCTTGCCGTTGGCCGTTCGGAATTTGCCGCCCGCGCCGCCAATGACGCGCTCCCCATGCGCGACGCTTTTGCCGTACTTTTTTTTGTTTCTGTCGGGATGCTGTTCGATCCGAAAAGCCTTATCGAAGTTCCCCATGTCATCGCGGCGGTGCTTTTCGTGGTGGTCGTCGTCAAACCCTTGGCCGCGGCATTCACCGTCCGACTATTAGGTCAGCCCATGACCGCGGCGGTTCAGATCGGGGCGGCTTTTTCCCAGGTCGGCGAATTCAGTTTCATTTTGGGGACGGTTGCGCTGGGGCTTGGGCTCATCGATGACGTCGGGTGGAACGCACTGGTGGCAGCGTCCATCATCTCCATCGCCTTGAATCCTTACATGTATGCCACAGCGCGCCGCATTTGGCAGCCAAGGAAGATTCAGACTCGGCCGGTTGCCGAAAGACGTCCGCCGGTTAATCCCAAACGTTGCATCCTCGTCGGGTACGGTCCGGTTGGAAAAATCGTGCACAGGCTTCTTCTGGAGCGGGGCGCCGAAATCACGGTGATCGACCTCAATCTGGATACCATCCGCAAGCTGCGCGCCGAAGGGTATCATGCGCTTTTTGGAGATGTTCTTCGTCCGGGAACCCTTGAAGACGCCGGCGTCGCCGAAGCGGCCAGCCTCATTTTGAGCACAGATATCGAAGATGCGGCAGAAGTCGTCAAACAGGCCCGCCAGATCAATCCCGATTTACAGATTCTGGCGCGATGCGCCCGACTGCGGGAAGCGGCGGCTCTGAGGAAGGCGGGCGCCACGGTTGTCGCGGCGGGAGAAGCCGAAGTCGGCGTCGCGCTGGCCGAAGTGGTGACGGCAGGCGATGAGATGACCTGCAACACGGCAGCCCTTCATCGCGAAACCATTCGGAGGACACTCTATGACGATCCAGCGGGGCGGATGGAAAAATAGGCCTAAGCTGTATCAAAACGATTCGAGCACATGAAGACGGGGAGAGGACGGATAT
>CAZPTW010000311.1:0-4382 GCA_964589235.1 uncultured Smithella sp.
CGCATGCTCTACGTGTTGCCTGCGATATCCATCTGCAGACGTTGGCATCGGTCCCATTCTTGATGGAGCGATTCGTCGAGCTTCCTGCGGTTGGCCAACTGCGTCAATGGGTCCGTTTCCGCCATCAAATGATCGGCGGCGTTTTGCCGGATGAGCGCGATGGATAAAAACAAAAGGGTGAAAAAGAGAGAAAAGGGGATGGACCATTCTCCAAACGGCTGGTACGGAAATAGGCCGTGAATTCTAAAAAAATCATAGACGGCGGCGGCATGGGCGACAGCCCAACCGACGGCGAAGTAGCCGGCGTTCGGGACGCCTTTGCGCCAGAAATAGCACGCGACCGTGATTGAAAAGAGGGGGTTGACGACAATCAGGATGAAGGTCAGAGAGATTTTGACAGGCGATGGGAAAAGGGGCATCATAAGAAAGGCCAAACCCAAGTATTGAAAAAACACCATCACGCGATCGAGAAGACGGGAGTGTTTATTCAAGTCAAGAAACAGTCTAAAAAATTTTGCGCCTGTAAAGAAAAGACCGGAAATCGCCACAATCTGAAAAAGACCGATGAGCCAAAGCGCGGAATCCGGCAAAAGCAATCGGATGAATCCCCCTCGAATCGCTGCGTGCAAACCGAAAAAGACGCTGTAAAGAGCGAGCCAGATCGGCGCTCCTTTGTACAAAAAGGATCCCACGGTCGTGAAATACAGCATCACCAAGACGAGAAGCCCCAAGAGGAGGCCATATAGAAGGTAATCCCGGCTCGCTTGGCTTATAAGCCCCTGATCGGATAGAATCCGGACGGGTAGCGTCAAGCTCGACGTGGAGGTCGTTCGGACATAGATTTCCGCGGACTGGTCAGGATTCAGCGTAAAAGGGAACAAGAAAAACCGACTGGACAAAACCCCCGTGGAGGCGGGCGTGGTGCTCCCGGCACGTTCCTCTCGAAAGACTTGGGAGGACGTATGAATGTAAAAAGAAACGGCATTAATCACGGGATATTCCAGGGAGAGGTAGAAAGTCTTGGGGGTGTCCGCTCGATTGACCACAAAACAGCGAAGCCAGATGGCCGCGTGCGTCAACCCCAGGTTGGGGACCTTACCGGGGCGAGTACCCATCCAGTCGGTTCGTTGAGAGACCTGCTGGATCGTCAAACGATTGGAAGGGTCGCGCAGGAGTTCCAAATGCCCGGTCAAATCGTAACTCGTTTGGTCTTTGAGAATCAAAGGGCTTGCCCAGGCCGGAAAAATGACGGCCATGAGCGCGATAAACACCATAGCCGGGATAAATCTTTTTTGAGGAAAGGCGTTCAATTTTTTCCCTGTTTGCGTTTTTTTTGATCCGATATCTGCTATAATGGCCCCGAGCACCGGTTTATAAAGAAGCCGAGGCGCTATGTCAAGAAAATCTAAGTGGGTAAGAGCAGAAGGGCGGTAGAGGGTCCGTCACGGTCACGAGAAGGAGAAAGCATGGATCAAAATTCGGTTGTCTTGATTTCGGGTTGTTCCTCAGGGATCGGGCTTGCCCTGGCACGGGAGTTCGCTTCGCGGGGATCGCGGGTGTTCGCCACGGCGCGCAGGTTGCAGGCCATCGAGCATTTAAAAAAAGAAAAAATGGACATTGTGGCCTTGGATGTCACAGATCAGAAATCGATTGACGCATGCGTGTCAGAGGTGATGGCCACGGCCGGCCGGATTGATGTGTTGGTCAACAACGCGGGTTATTTGCTCGTCGGACCGATCATCGATTTGCCCGTGGACGATTTGAGGCGTGAATTTGAGACGAATGTCATCGGTCTGGTGGCGTTGACTCAAGCTGTCGCGCCGCATATGATTGATCAACGCCGCGGGCTCATCGTCAACATCAGCAGCGTATCGGGCGTTTGCGCCACGCCTTTTGCCGGTGCCTATTGCGCGACCAAGGCGGCGGTCAATCTCCTTTCGACGTCGCTGCGGGTTGAACTCGCCCCTTTTGGCGTTTCGGTGGTCACCGTGCAGCCGGGGGCCGTTCAATCGAGCCTTGGCCAGACCGCATCAGGGACTTTGAAACGCGCGGCACGGTCGTTTTATGAGCCTGTTTTCGCCTATGTTCAGGCGCGTGCCACGGCGTCTCAAAAGGATCCGACGACGGCGGAAGAATTTTCGAAACGGCTGGTCGATCGGTTGTCCGGCAGGAAAATTCCCAAGATCGTTCGCTTGGGGAAACAGTCCAGGATGCTGCCTGTTATCGCCGGCTTGCCGGTGGGATTGTACGACAGGCTCATGACAAAAACGTTCGGGCTGAATCAATTGAAGAAAGACAAAGGGACATAGGCGAGCTGATGCTCACGTGCAGCCGTTTCGGCCGTTGTCTGCAAGATTTGAAAAACCCATGAGAGAAAGGATCCATGTCATGAAATTTACGTTTGCGCACAATAACTTCAATGTATTGAATCTGGAAAAAAGCATCGCCTTTTACCGAGAGGCGTTGAACCTCACGGAGGTCCGGCGCTACAACGCCCCGGACGGCAGTTTCATCCTCGTTTTCTTGGGCGACGGCTCGACCCCTCATCAGCTTGAACTCACGTGGATGAGAGACCGCGAGGAGCCGTATAATCTGGGGGACAATGAATTCCACCTGGCTTTCAGAGTCGATGATTTTGCCGCCGCCCATGCCCATCATGAGAAGATGGGGTGCATTTGTTTTGAAAACAAGGCGATGGGAATCTATTTCATCAACGATCCGGACGATTATTGGATTGAAATTGTTCCTCAGAAGCGTTAACCTTGGCTCAACGCGCCAGAAAGGGTTATTGATCATCACAGAGAGATCGGAACGGAAAGGAGAAGAAAATGAAAAAATTACTCTTGGGATTATCCGTTTGGATGTTGGCGGTTTTCATCTCGGCTCAAGCGATGGCCGAAGTCGATGTGAAGGTTCGAGTCGATGTCCCCTTGCCGCCACCGATTATTTTCCCCGCGCCGCCGCATGTGATTGTCATTCCGCACACCGATGTTTATTCCGTGCCGGACGTCGAGGAGGATATCTTTTTTTACGGCGGCTGGTGGTGGCGTCCTTGGCACGGCCACTGGTACCGTTCCAGACATTATGACCGGGGCTTTCAATACTTTGAAGGCAGACCGCCTTTTCACCGGCAGGTTCCTCCCGGCTGGCGAAAGGCCTATCACGACCGACGATGGAACGGCCATGAGTGGGATTTCCGGCCGATACCGCACGGCGACGCGGAAAAAAACTGGAAGAACTGGAAGAAGAACAAGCATTGGGAGAAGCACAATAATTGGGGGTTGAGGGGACCGGAGGGCCGTTCGGAGCCCGGCATGCGTCAAGGAAAGCCTGATGACCGTCCAGGCCAAGGTCCAGGCCGCCGCCATGACAAAGGCCCCAAAGATCATCCGGGCAGAGGTCATGATCGAGGTCCGCATGACGGTCCGGGAAGAGATCGCTAGCCGTCTGGATTGGAGAGTTTCCAGAAACGCAGCCGTCTTGGGGTTGCGTTTCTTTTTTGTCGTCTCTGGATCTTTCGATCCATCTTTTCGTCATTTCAGTTGGCCTGAAAAAAAAATTTGAGTTATCAAGCAGGCGAGGCGCGAACCTTCGAAATTGGATTTGGATGGTTGATTTTCATGGGCGATCAAAACAAGATATTTGAAAAGGGCAGGACAGGATGATTGATTTCGTGTTGTTTGACTTCGGCGGTGTGTTATCCCAGGAGGGTTGGAAAAAAGGGCTTCGGATCATCGCCGAGAGAAACCATCTTCAGGCTGAAACCTTCATCCAGATCGCGGCGGATACCATTTACGAGACGGGGTACATCACCGGAACAGGGTCCGAAGACGACTTTTGGCGGGTCTTGAAACGCAAAACGGGGATCCAAGACGACAACAGTTCTATGGCCGCCGAACTCATGTCTTGCTTCATTTTGGATGACCGGATGATGGCCCTTGTGAAAAAATTGAAGATGAAGAAGCTTGGGGTGGGCATTTTGAGCGATCAGACGGATTGGCTGGATCGATTGAATGACCGGTTTTGTTTTTTTGCCCTTTTTGACCATGTTTTCAACAGTTACCATGTCGGGAAAGGAAAACGGGACGCCTCTGTGTTCGATGATATTGCGGATTTGTTGAAGGTTTTACCCCATCGCATTTTGTTCGTCGACGACGATTCAGGCAATGTGGCGCGTGCCGGGCAGAAGGGGTGGAACGCCATTCAGTACACTGATTTCGAGTCATTTTGTGTCGAGGCAAGAAAATATTTGCCTGATGGGTGTTTGGATGATTGATTTGGAAGGGCCCACGCTTAAAAAAGTGTGTCGCATGGGTGTTTTCTCCCTCGTTTTATGGGGGGTGGTGTCTTGTTTTGGGGGACTCTTTCAGAAACCGTCTCTT
>CAZPTW010000312.1:0-4349 GCA_964589235.1 uncultured Smithella sp.
CTTTGGAGAATCATTTTGAGCATATCCTGGCCGAAGCCCGCAAAAAACTTGCCGCCGAATCAACTATTTGACGGTCATCCCCACCACCTTGTAGTTGAACTCGTAATTGAGCGCCCCGCTCCAATCCTTCGCGAAAACGCTTTTATAGCGCGTTCCATAAACGGGCCCGATCGGTTTGCCATACGTGTAAAACCAGTTCATGATTGGTGTCCCGGAAAATCCAAGCGCGATCCAGTAAGCGCCGGGCATCAACACCGGTCTTTCATTTTCCGCGAAGACAAAATTCACCCAGCGGTATCCGGGTCTACCGGAAATGTCATCTAGATTCACCATCTGACTGGTGCAAAGGGGCAAACCTGGTTTACCCGCGTCGTCTTTGAATATATCCACCCACAGCCAGCCTTCGCCCCCGAATTTATGCAAGGCCAATCCGATCTGATGCAGGGTCACTGGTTTTCGCAGCTCCACCACCTGTGCATACTGCGTGGCGTTGGTGGTCACATATTCCGCCGTTTCCACCAGGAAGTTGCGGGACATCTCGAATCGGCCTTTTCCTTTGGCCTTGGTCGCCCGGGGAAACGCAAAATCGACATCTTCCGGAAACTGGAGATTCCCATAGACAAATGGCACGTCGAAGCGCAAATCCTTGAGCCTCTCTGGAGGAATCTCGGCAGGTGGAGGGGGCGGAGGCGGAACTTCAATTTTCGTAAATTGTGCCTGGACATTGGGTCCCAAAAGCAGATTCTTCGGCCCGTAATTTTGACGCGTTGCCGTCACTTTCGAAGAATCGGTCAAAAACCGCGCCCCGATAATCTCCTGGAGTTTCGGTTTCGTGCTTGCGTCCACACTTTGCACCCAACGGACCAATCCGTCATTTTTCGTTTCGTTATTGTCCAACCCCACTTCGATACGCACAAACCGACTGGATATGAAAAACTGCATATTTTGCGGATCGTAGGGGACCCAACCTTGATCGGGGTACCAGATTTCCACCCAGGAATGCCGCCCCTGCCCCATCTTGAACGTCAAGACCCCTTTTTCCCAGGTGACATCAAAGGGTTGATTCATGGTCACCCCGTTGACAATCCGAACCGGAACACCGACACTGCGTAAAATCGCCGCCGTCAAATGGGAATAATTCTGACAGTTCCCCTTTCCGCTCTGCAAAGCATAGATCGCGTCATACTGCTCCGGAGGATTGACATATCGAACATGGTCGACAACCCAGCTTACCACTTTTTGGACAGCGTCAAACTGCGTTTTGACGTCTTTGGTCAACGTCAGCGCCAGGGACCGGATCGCCGGATCGCGGGCTTGCACCTGTTCTGTGGCAGTCACATACGGTTTGATGTCCTCTGGAATCGGCCCAAGGGGGAAAGGCGCGCTCGACGGAATCGGCTTGAGCGCGGTGTTGGTTTGGGCATCGAACGAGATCACGGCGTCCACCGTCCGCGGCACATGAGTCCAGCTTGCCTCCACGATCTTGTTTCCTCGGTCGTCGGCGATGGTTTTTTGTTCTTGGGCCCGCGGTGTAAACGACACTTTGAAATTGGAAATTTTCTGACGGTAAGTCGGAGATTCAAATGTCTCCGGGACAACAAAGCTCAGCGCCAGCTTCTTCATCGCGTCGCCGGCGGTGATCTGGTGCTGCAATTCGTAGTGGATGGCGGCATTCATGTCGCCTTGAACGGTAAAATTCTCCCCGGCCGCTGAAAACGGCAAGGATAAAATCACACAAGCAACGATGAACCCGACCCTTCTGTTCATAGGGTATCCCCCTTCCTTCAAGGCATTTATAGGTCATCATAGACGAGACCGCCAAAAGATGTCAATATAAACAAGTCAGCCATTTCGTTCATCAATCCAATGTATTATCATAACAGATCAAAATTATAATTGACATCCTGCCAATTATAGATAAGTTAAAAAAAATTGATGTCAAAATGACATCGCCATTTGTAAGGAGGAGTGTTCATGCTGACTGTGACAGAAAAAGCCTCTGAAGTGATCAAAGATTTCCTCAAGGACAAAAAAGCGGATGCGGCCATTCGCATCACGCTGTCGATGGGGTGATCGGGGCCCTCTTTGGGCATGGCTCTGGACGAGCCCCGAAACGACGACGAAGTGATCGATGAACAAGGAACAAGATTCGTGATTGAAAAAGATCTTTTCAATCAAGTCCAACCGATCAGCATCGATTTTATTACGACCCCCCAGGGTTCAGGATTCAAACTGGATTCAAGACTCCCCAAGGGAGATGGATGCGGATCGTGTAGTTGCTGAAGACCGCCGGGGGAGATTCTTCTCCCCCGATTTCCTCCGACCTATGATGGAAAATACCCCGACGATGGACGCGCTCGATGAAGTCGACCAGCTTTTGGCCAAGGGTCGGTATGACGAAGCGATCGACTTGCTGGAAGTCATTGTCGAATCAAATCCCTCCGAGGAACCCGCGTGGCTGAGGCTTGCTTGGGCGCACTGGGACGCGGGAAACAAAGACCGCTCGATTGCCTGTTGGGAACGTCTTCTGGAGTGCGAGTTCAGCCATCAAGTGTTTACAGGGTTTGCCTACGACGAGTTGGTACGCATCTACAGGCAGGAAGGCCTTATAGACCGACTCGTGACGTTATGTGAAAAAGCCGTTGCGATCCAGCCGGAGGACGTCGGATTGCTCACCGAAATGGGATCGACCTATCTGCTGTCAGGCAATTATGAAAAGGCGTGCGAAACATTTGGAAAATTGAGCCGAATGGAAGAAGACAATCCCCTGTTCGCCTGCCGCCTAGGAGAAGCGCTGTGTTGCGCAGGATATCCCGCCGAAGGCATCGAGGCTTTTGAAAAAGCCGCGGCAATCGATCCGGAAGAAGCGGACCGGTACTTCTTTCAAGCCGCTGATTTGTTCATGAAAAGAAACGACGCCACCCGGGCCAAAAATTTGCTCGGCAAATGTCTTCAAATCGCGCCTTCCAACAGCCTTTATTATTGTTCCCTGGGAGATGCTCTGGTCGCCTTAGGTCAGATCGACGATGCCTTCGCCGCGTATGACGAGGCCTGCCGTCACAATCACCATTATGCGGCCGCTTATTTTAACCGGCTGGGACATACACTGATGAATGCAAACCGGTTTACGCAGGCTGTTCGAGCTTTTGAGGCCGCTTTGTCTTTGGATGAATCCACCCCTTGCCGCGAGATGCTCGAGCGCGCCTTCCAGGCTTCCGCCCAATCCCCAACTTGACGCGCTAAAAAGGCGGGGCGGAGGCTCTCCACCGCACCGGACGCTTGCACCGTCTTCTATTTTTGCAACCTCTCTTTGAAAATCTGATAGAATTCGTTGTTCTCCGTCATCGCCTGCCTGAGCAATTTCCCCACGTGGAGGATATCCCGTTTGTTGATAATCAGATTCACGCTCCTGGCGTAGGCTTCGAGATTATCCATCGTCGCGACATTCGTGCTCACCAGGACCACGAAAATCTGTCTGCGAACCGACATGTTTAAATTTTCCAGATATCGAAGGACATTGTTGGTCTCCCAGACGCCCGTATCGAAATCCTCGTCGATGAAGATGACGTTAAAGACATGGAACCGCATGAACTTCAGCGCCTCTTTGAAACCGCCCGGTTGAACCGTCGCGAACCCCATTTTCTTCAGTTCACTGACGATCTTGTCTCGGATGACGGGATCCTGTTCGCAAATCATCGCGGTTTCCGTGTCCGGTGTGATATATCCAAAGGGTCTGCCGGAATAATCGATTTTTTCCCCGGCTCCCTGCACGGTCTGCTTGGAGATTTCTTCCGTCATGATGCTGTCCCTCCATCTCCGGTCGATGACGTTTCGCCATCAGCCCCAAAATTTGCCCTTTTCCTTGCCGTATCCATGATCGACTTCCAGTTTACCGATGTCCGTCGTTTTCTCTCCTCGAGCGCTTTTGACCGCGTCGATACCGCGTCCAACATTGGAACGGTTGGACGCGTACGCTTTTGCCGTCTCTTCCGTAATCAAGCCTTTTTCAAAAAGTTCGATGATGCAATTGTCAAAAGTCACCATCCCGAAAGCCTTGCCCTGCTGGATAATATCCTGAAATGTTTTCCCTTCCTGTTCACCATGTAAGATGACGTCTTTGACTCGCAATGACGTCCCCAGTGCTTCGAAAGCGGCCACGCGTCCTCCGCCGACTTTCGGAAGCAGTCTCTGACAAATAATCCAGCGTAAAGAATCCGCCAATCTGGTTCGAATCTGGTTTTCCTCTTCCGCGGAAAACAACCCCAAAATGCGGTTGACGGTTTGACCGGCATCCGCGGTATGCAGGGTGCTCAACACCAGATGGCCTGTTTCAGCGGCATTCAGGGCGA
>CAZPTW010000313.1:0-4333 GCA_964589235.1 uncultured Smithella sp.
CGGTGGCGACTGCCATCTTCCCGCTCTTGAGCCGCCACGCCGCCCGCGGCGACCAGCCGGGCTTTGGCCCCGCTCAGCATGAAAATGGCATCGAGCTCCGTCACGATTTCACCGGGCACAGGCAAAAGCCGGGGGCCTTGCGCGCCGGGATGGTTCATTTCCGCCGCCAGTTCATCGAGGTTCCCCGAAACGCGTTTTTCCAACCCCACCGGGATGATCAGGGGCACCCGGCGTCCATAGTGCGCTGGAAGCGACGCGCCGATCGTTCCCGCCTGCGGGTGGGCGATCAGAACCGCGGCGCGCCTGGACTCCAAATGAACCGCGTTGGCGCCTTTGATGATGACGTCTTTTTCGGTGAGATCATGGACCACATCGAAAATGGTTTTGCCTTTTTGCCAAACCCCTTTCGCGATGACCACGTCGCCGGGGAAGCCGCTTTCATCAGGAACCCGGCCGTCTTCTTTCTTCGGCCGATCAGGCGGCAAGACGATGCCGCGGAAGAATCGATTCCTTGGAAACGCTTGGTTCTCACCGATAAAAGACAGCATCTCTTCAGCCACATAGCCGTTGGTGGTTCCGGCAATGACGACCACCGTCGCGTTTTTGAGCGCGTTTCGCACATGTTCATGCGTCAACATCGCCTTGGCGATCAGTCTTTTCCCAGCCGCCGGCGACAAGACAAACTGCTTCATGGATGGCGCCTCCTTTCGTGTTTATCGGGATTTTTCCTCGTTATCGGGCAGATAATCTTTGCGCACCGGAGAAAACACTTCAACGGCCACGGAATCCTCCAGAATTTCCGCGCCGTGTTCGACATCCGCGGCGATGCACCAACTATCGCCGGGGCGTGCTTCATACCGTTTTCCCCCGACCAGGAAAACCATATGGCCGCTGATCAAATAGCCTGTCTGCTCGTTGGGGTGCGAATGCCGGGGCAGTATCGATCCCTTCTTGAGATGAAATTCGGCAAGGAGGGTTTGATCTCCATACACGAGTGTTTTTTGATCGATTCCCGGTACCCGGGAATGATACCCATCATCCCTTTTCTGATAAAACATCATTTGCTCCTCCTGGGCTTTCGCCTTTGAGATATCATTTTTTTCACCCTACCTCATCCCATCGATTGGATCAAGCGGCCTTCGGCGCCGCCTTCATCGACGAAATGGTCGCGCCGGATGAAAATCTCTCTTGATTTGGAAAGCCACTTATCATAAAAGACAAACCGCCGACCCAAGCGCCATCCGGCGTCAGCATGCCGGCGCGACACGCTCAGAGGCAGGAGATGACCGATGGATGAAAAAAATCCTCCCATCATCACTGGCATCGCCAGGGCACGCCGCTTCGTCATCATCGCCCGTAATCACGGCAAACCGTCAACCTGAAAGAGACCCTCGAGATGAATGGAAACTCCCTTTTAAACACGACACAAAATTATGTCAGGCTTGCCATTCCCCTTATGACCAAACACGGCATTCCCATTACGCCGGAAAATTATGCCGTGTGGTACCAGTACGTCTCCGGCGCCAACAGCCGGCTCAATCAGACCATCGACGCCATGTGCATGGAAGGAAAGCCCTTCACGGATGAAGTCAACGAATTGCTCCACCGGCAGTTTTGCCAAGATGGAGACGAAAAGGAGCTCAAAAAACTCCGCGAGGATTTGCGCCAGATCCTCATTACGATTTTGAGCCAGGTCGCGGACCTCACCGGACAGACAAAGCGTTATGAAACCTTCATTTCCAATTCCATCGACATGCTGACGGAGAATGCCTCCGTCGAAGACGTCAAAAAAGTCATCGCCGATCTCATCCGGGAAACCAAAAATATCGGCAAGTGCGGCCGGTCTCTGCAAAACGAACTCAAGGAGACGACGCAGGCGTTGGAATCTCTCCGGCGCGAATTCGAGCAGGTGAAGATGGAATCGCTGGTGGATTTTCTCACAGGCGTTCCAAACCGCAAAGCTTTCAGCCAGAAGCTCCCGACAAGCATTGCCGACGCCGTCGCCTGCGGCGGCCCGCTTTGTCTTCTTTTGATCGACATCGATCACTTCAAACAATTCAACGACAAGTTCGGCCATTTGATCGGCGACGAGGTCTTGCGCTTCGCCGCCAAAAAAATCAAGGACATGATCAGAGGAAGCGATTATCTGGCGCGCTTCGGGGGGGAAGAATTCGTCGCGATACTTCCCCAAACGCCCCTTTCCGGCGCGAGGGTGGTCGCGCAAACCATCGTTCATTTTTTCGCCCAAACCAAAATGAAAACCGTATCCACATCAAAAAACATCGGGGCCATCACCATGTCGATCGGCGCCGCCTGCTATCGCCTGGGTGAGTCGCCGGAACAACTCATCGGGCGAGCGGATCAGGCCCTTTACGTCGCCAAATCCACCGGCAGAAATCGTGTGGCGACCGAAGCCGATCTTGCCGCCAACAAAGACGGGATTCGACACGTCGCGGGCGCAAGCGCCGACACATATCCAGGCCTGTGAACGATCCCCGCGAAAGGAGAGCTCATGCGTCACGTCATAGACAACAAACTCATCACGTCGTGGCTGATCTTCTGCGCGATCATTCTGGCCGGATGTTCGTCCTACAAAACCTTGATCGACAAAAAGGAAGTGGAAAGCATCCCGCCAGACCGTTATGAACGGATCATCCGGTTGCGAAACCCCTTGGGGACACCGCCCAAAACACTCGATGGCGTCGTTTTCGTCAAGGAAGGCGCCAGAGTCTGCACAGACTACCCGCGTGAAGAAACCATCAAAAACCTCGACGATCTCGAGATGATGGAAAAGCACGCCTTCAGATCGTTTAGTTTCTATGCCATCGAAGCCGACGGAACCATTTTCGGTTATGTGGCCCTTCCCCCGGAAAACCGCGCCCTCATTTACAAAAACAGCAAAGAGGAAGGATGCCTCTACAAGGTGGTCATCATCGAGCCGACCCCGTCGCGCGGCGTCGACGTGCCGGTGCCGAAAACCGGCGGGTTCAGATGACCTCATTGCGCGGGGTGGATATTGGGGACACACCTGGATACATCAAGGTGGTTATTTATGACCCAGAAAACCGGTTTCGAAAAATCCACATTCTCGCAGTAAAATGATTAAAATTGAAGGCTTGTAGATCTTCGGTTCTGATGTCCGCATCTGGTATAGCCTTTGCTTTCATACAATTGTTTGAAATGCTTGTTTGAAGGACCCCATGGAAGCACAACACGGCAATGTCAAAGCGTCGATTATCCAAGCGGCTGGACGTCTTTTCGTGGACAGGGGATATCACTCGACAACCATCCGGGATATCTGCGCGGAGGCGGGGGTAAACCTTGCGGCGGTCAATTACCACTTCGGTGATAAAAAAAGCCTCTACGTCGCCGTGATCAACCATTATAAAGACAACGCGTTTAAAAAATTTCCTCTCGATCATGGCATCCGCGAAGGCGATTCGCCGCCGTCCAAAATCACATCTTTCGTCTATGCCATGGTCTTGCGGATGTTCGACAAGGACAGCGAACTCCCGTTCGGAAAACTATTGGTTCGGGAACTGATCGAACCGACCGGGGAACTCGATCATCTCATCCGCGACATCTTCCGGCCGTCATTTTTGAAACTTTCGTCTCTCGTCCGAGAGATCCTCGGCGAAACCGCGACGGATCAAACGGTTTTTCTCTGTTCGATGAGCATTGTCGGGCAATGCCTCCATTTTCGCCATTCGCCGCGCCTGATCAGCCGACTGAACAAAAAAAAGCGTTTCAGTTCCAAAGACATCCAGTCGCTCGCCGATCACATCAGCCGCTTTTCTCTGGCTGCGCTGGAAAACTATGTCCCCCCAAAATCGACTTCTCCGAAAGGATGAACCATGATGAAAACCTTTTTCCGTTGGATGAAAAACCACAAAGCGCTCTTGATCCTGTTGATCGTCTTGATGATCGCCCTGGCCATCGCTTACACCGCGCCGCTTTTGGCCAAACGGAAAGCGGATAAACAAATGAAAGGAATGACCCCTCCCTTTCAACCCGTCTCGGCGGCAACCGTCCAGAAAGCGGACATGCCGGTCTATCTCAAAGCGTTGGGCACGGTGACGGCATCCAGCACCGTGACCGTGCGGTCGCAAGTGGGTGGGCAGTTGATCCGCCTCCACTTCAAAGAGGGGCAGGTGGTGGAAAAAGGCGATCTTCTGGCTGAGATCGATCCCCGGCCTTTTCAGGTTCAACTGATGCAGGCGGAAGGTCAACTGGCCCGCGATGAGGAGCTCCTCAGAAACGCCGAAGCCGACCTGGCCCGCTATAAGGTGCTTTTGAGCCAGGATTCCATCGCCGTCCAGCAGGTCACCTCTCA
>CAZPTW010000314.1:0-4318 GCA_964589235.1 uncultured Smithella sp.
ACGAGTCGTGATGCGCGGGTGCTCACATCTGGCCTTTCGCATCTGAGTTTGCCATTGAAGAAAAATGTCGTCCTCATCTTGCATCAACTCGCTGACCAGACGAAAAATATCCATCATCACCCCGCGTGCCTTCCTAGAAGTGACCTGAAAGTGTCGCCGCGCGGACAGGTATAAAGGAAATCGTTGGGCGATGTCAACACAAAAGCCCATCACCTTTCCCTACCTGTAAAAAAACCATTTCAAATTCCTTAAGTGGCGCTTCGTGGATACGCTCGACGGCTTTATCGACCCTTGAGTTTTGACCACCCATTTTATATAATGATGTGAGAGGCAACCTCAAAACACAGTCGCTTCCGAGGTTTCACCGCAGGCGGGGAGGCTCTTTCCACCCGGTTCATCGCCTTTAAGACGTCTTTTTTCCTCGCCCTTTCTTGAGTGGTTTCAGTCAACCAGGTCAACCTTACAACCGTTTGTCCGATTGAAGAAAGGAGGCCATTATGCCACTGAAGAAATTGATGGATTTCCTCAACGACCATCATGTGAAGTATACCCGCATCACTCATTCGCCGGCCATGACGGCTCAGGAAACCGCTGCCTGTGCGCATTTTCCAGGAAAGGAGATGGCCAAGACCGTCATGATCAAAATCGACGGAAAAATGGCGATGGCGGTTTTGCCTGCGACTCAACATGTGGACATCGAACTTTTCAAGGCCTTGGCCTGCACGGAAAACGTCGAACTGGCCCGAGAACAGGATTTCAAGAATCTTTTCCCGGAATGTGAAACAGGGGCCATGCCGCCTTTCGGCAATCTATACGGCATGGACGTATACGTCGAAAAGGATCTGGCTCAAGACAAACAAATTTGTTTCAACGCCGGCAGCCACACCGAGTTGGTTCGTATGTCCTACAAGGATTTCGAAAAACTTGTTCGTCCTCGGCGGGCCACCTTCTCCGCAGACCGTTACCGGATCTAAACACGAGAACGCCCGGGATTTGAAATCCCGGGCTTCAATGACGAAAATCACGAGAAAGGAGAAAACAGATGCCGATATTCATGCTGTTCGGTAAATATCATCAGGAATCCCTTAAAGACGCCTCCAAAAAAAGAACAAAGAAGGCCAAAAAGATTATTGAAAAAAATGGCGGTAAAATCATTTCCATGTATGCGGTGATGGGGGAGCATGATTTGGTTTTCACGATCGATTTTCCCGATGCGGATAAGGCCATATCCGCATCGGTCGCCCTGAATATGCTCACCGGCATCTCTTTTCATACCTCACCGGTGGTCGATGTGGAACAATTCGACCGGCTCTTGTCTGAGATTAAAAGCATCTAGAGTGACCAAGCGATCTTCCTCCATGCTTGTTTGGGGCTGGAATCTTCCGTCAACATCGGTTATGAAAAGAAAAATTTCCGAGACATGACAACGACGGTCGGATCATCATCTTACTTGAAGGTTGAATCAGACATCATGGAGGAAACGAAAAAAGCGTCAGGTAAAGAATTATTGGGCTGGGCGATGTTTGACTTCGCAAACTCGTCTTACACCACCGTCATCATCACGGTTGTTTTCTGCATCATCTTTCCTCGCCTGATTGTGGGAGACGGCCCTGAATATCGCATGGGGAATTTTTTATGGAGTGTGACTTTATCGCTTAGCTACTTGATCGTCCTTCTGACCGCTCCATTTTTCGGAGCCCTCATGGACTACACCGGAGCGAAGAAACAATTTCTTTTCTGCAGCTATCTCCTCACCGTCACCACCACCGCGGCTCTTTACTTTGTCCATCCTGGAAACATTCTTTTGGCGGTACTGCTGATCGTCCTGTCTAATGTCGGTTTTTCCTATAGCGAATCTTTTGTCTCAAGTTTTCTTCCGGGCTTGGGCCCGCCGGAAACATTAGGAAAAATTTCCGGCTATGCCTGGGGACTTGGTTACTTGGGAGGACTTTTGTCGACGGCCATGGTCATGTTGGGGCTGAATGCCGGCGTTTATACTTTGGAAAACTTCTACAATCTCCGCCTGGTCGGCCCTGTCACCGCTCTTTTCTTCCTTCTGGCCGCCATCCCCACTTTTTTGTGGGTGCAGGATAGAACCATTCCCAAAAGCTTGCCGGTAAGCGAAAGTTATTTCACCATCGGTTTGAAAAGATTGAAGAAGACTTTCTCCGACATTCGCGATTATCGAGATTTGGTCATTCTTCTGGCCTCTTTCTTTTTCGCGTATGCCGGTCTCTCCATCGTTATCTCATTCGCTTTCGTTTATGGTGACCAGATCATCAAGTGGTCGAGCAACACCCAAATTTTAATGTTCGCCATGACGCAGTTGACCGCCGCGTCGGGCGCTTTACTTTTTGGAATGCTTCAAGACAAATGGAAAGCCAAACAGACATTCATCCTGACGCTGATGCTTTGGGTGGTAACCATCAGTTTGATTTACGTCGTTGCCCCTTTGACGGATTTGTTCCAGCATCTGGGTATCGTTTGTATCCAACAAGAGCATGTCTTTCTGGCCATCGGAGCGATTGCCGGTTTGGGACTGGGGTCAACGCAATCTGCGTGCCGCGCCATGGTGGGTCTTTTCGCCCCGAACACGAAAGCTGGAGAATTTTTTGGCCTTTGGAGTTTCACCAGCCGGCTGTCTTCCATCTTCGGCTTGATGGGGTTAGGAATTTTACAGGCCATATTGGGTCTTCAGGAGGCAATTCTGGTCTGTCTGGCCTTTTTCCTCGTCGCCTTGACGATCGTTCTTTTCGTAGACGAAGAGCGGGGGAAAACCGCGGCAAAACGCCATGCCGGAGAATAAAATCAACGCCACCGGCGGTATATTGACGGCAAAGCGTCACTTTTCTGAACCATTTCCTGATTTACATTTCGGTTATTTTTGTGTATGTTACTGTTATTATTGCTCATTACAATTTCATTTTCTGGCACGCCCATTGCTCTTCTTGAAATTATGAAGATTTGCCTTTTTGGATCCGATAGTTCAGAGAAGAGACCTGTGATATGGATTTGAGTAAGCGTTTCAGCGTCGATCGGTGTCAAGAGCGTAAATGTTTTGAAAACATGACATTGGACAACCCATAAAAGATCTTGATGGAGGACCTGCCATGTATCAACAAAAAATGGCCAAACATTTGATCGATTTGAACAACACGGATTTCGTCAACACGTTCAACACCATGACCATGACCACGCCTCCAACTCAGTCAAACAGAGGATTCTTCCGTTTTGTCGATAAAAATCCCCTCTTCGCGGACAATTCGCAAGAGGCTGTCTATGAATACCTCATCTCTTCGAGAAAACATAAATTGGCCTATAAAACTCAGATCGATGAAAGTTTTGAAACGCCGCCGACGCCACCGCTGACCAATGACACTTTAAAAGAGTAATTTTCATAAAGAGCGCTTTTGGTGGATCCGAATCTCTCATCAGGCAAAGTCAGGAAAAGAAAGATGGATCAAAAACACAATGCAAAAACAATAAAGAAATTCAAAAAATCCATGTTTGAAGAGCGTTTTGTCCCCGCGACCGCTCCGCACGATCGAAGAGCAAATTGGATGACTCGTTCTTAAGATCCGATAGTCGGGCTTCCCGAGGGAGGGAAAAGACCGGTTATATGACTGCATTGCCGGCTTGACAATTAATAAAACATCTATATAATAGACCCATAAGAGGGAAAAGACCGGTTATATGACTGCATTGCCGGCGGCAAAAAGGGTGGGAAGAGGGTTTAAGGCTTTTGTCGACGAACGTCGCAAGAAGATCGCTTTATGTTTCGTTCAATCTGGAATATAGGATAAGGAAGAAGCCACAAAAAAAAATCGCAAAACAAAAGATCGAGATGGAGGCTAAAATGGATCCCAAGCAAATCGCAAAACAGATGATCATGTTCAATAAAACGGCTTTCGACAACAATTTCCGCGCCATGCAAGCCCTACAGGAACAAACCGAAAGATTGGTCACCCGATTCTGGGAAAAAACGCCGATGTTCCCCGATGAAGGAAAAAAAGCCATCACCGACTGGATGAAAGCCTATAAAAAAGGTTGTGAGGATTTCAAGGCGGTTGTCGATAACAACTTCAAGAAGGTTGAAGAGTTCTTTCAAGATGACAAAAAATAGATCTCGCTTCCTGGTCATCTGAACAGATAAGGACTCAAGACATTCTCCAGACGCTTTCTTAAGTGTTCAAAGTCTTCGTGACCCATCGGCGACGACACTTTGAGAAGCGGACAGAATGTCACCGTGACACGCGCAAAAGGTTTGGGAATCATAAATTTGTCCCAACTGTGCAGATACCAGGCGCGCTCAGCAATT
>CAZPTW010000315.1:0-4302 GCA_964589235.1 uncultured Smithella sp.
GGGTAGCGGCCGGCGCCTTTGCTGTTGAGAAAATATTCGCTTTCGGGCGCGAATTGTTCAACACCGCCGGCAAAATGGAATTGCTGGCTAAAAAAGCCCAAACCGTTTTTGGCGAGTCATTGCCTCAAATAACCCAGGAAGCGGAAAAAAACGCCGAGGCAATGGGCCTCACTACCCAAGAATACATTTCTTCCGCAGCTGCCATACAGGACCTCCTGGTTCCAATGGGATTTCAACGGAAAGAAGCCGCTGAAATAAGCGCGCAATTAGTCAATTTATCCGGGGCGCTGTCCGAATGGAGCGGCGGACAACGCAGCGCCGAGGAGGTCACGCAAATACTCTCGGCCGCATTGTTGGGAGAGCGAGATTCACTTAAAGGCCTCGGGATTGATTTGAAACAGTCAGAAATCGACTCAGAATTGGCCGCACGAGGCCTTAGCAATCTGGCTGGCGAATCGAAGAAACAGGCTGAGGCAGCAGTGACGCTTGATCTCATTATGCGCAAATCGGTGGATGCGCAGGATGCTTTCGCCAAAGGGACAGGCGGCATCGTACGGACACAAGCCGAACTTACTGCTAAAATAAAGGAGATCACCGACAAGATATCCACCGCACTTATCCCCGTTTTCGGGGCATTGGTATCGATAGTGGGCCGGGTCGTTGATAATGTATCGCACCTGTTTACCGGATATGGGCAGGTAGATAAAGCCCAAAACACCCTCATTGATTCGACGAGAAGAACCCAGGCTGAATTCAACGCCGAAATAAAGATACTTACAGAGGGTAACTTCAGCCAGGCAGAGCGCGCCCGACTGATAAAAGAAATTAACACCAAATACGGGCAATATTTGCCCAATCTGATTTCAGAACGCGCATCGATCGACAAAATTAGAGAGGCCCAGCAGGCAGCGAACCGAGTATTTGCACAGAAAATACTCTACCTAGCCTTTGAGGATAAAATACAGGAGGCAACAAAGAAGTCCGCCCAGGCTGCAAACGTCGCTTACGAGTCTGAAAAACGCCGGCAAGACCTGCTGAACAAAGCCGATTTTCAGGATAACAGTGGATTAGAACGCATTACCCAACAGCAAATCGCCCTGCTGGGTACGCTTCGGCAGGAGGCTGTAAAAACGGTTGAAGAAACACCCGATCGTGTAGCCCAAATAAAGAAAATTTATGATGGGCTGGCCAAGGAATTAGGCTCTACGCTCTCGGAATTGGAAACTAAGTTCAAGGAGAAAGCCCCGGCACCAGAACTGGAGAAGGCGAAAGAGAAAAAAGGCGAAAAACCCCTCACACCTGAGGAGGAGAAAGAAATAATCAAGCGGTTCAAGGAACGGCAGGAAGCCATCCAAAATCTGCAAGCCCTCGTAACGCAAACCACCCAGACTACGCAAGCCGAATTTGCAAAAAAACAGCAGGCCGAATTTGAAACGCTTGCTAGTACCAACGAGGCGAAACTGAACCTAGACCTGAATTATGAACAGGAAAAGGCCGATGCTCAAGAGCAGATCAGACAAACCTTGCTTACTGATCAGGAGGCAGAAATTGAATCGCTGAACCTTCATTATCAATATCTGCTTCAAATCGCCGATCGATATGGTATTGATCGAACGGCATTGGAAAAACAACATCGGGAGAAACTACAGACCATCAGCGACAAGTATGATAAAGAAGGTGCGCAGAAGGCCTATGATGCGAATCAAGCCAGGCTAAAAGTGCTGGGGGATTCATTCACTGCATTGGGTGATCTGGTGACAGCGACCGCAAACGTCTTCGCAGACGAGAGCGAACAGAGCGCAGCCATCTCCAAAGTGGCCACATTAGCCAAAATAGCCTTCGATACAGCGGCGGCAATCTCCTCTTTGGTCGCATCCTCCGAAGCAAACCCTGCCAATGCCGTCACTTTTGGCGGCGCCGGCATTGCGCAATACGCGGCAGGTATCATCAGGATACTCGCCAACATCGCGCAGGCTCGAAAAATCCTGTCCGGAGCGCCCAAGGTAGTGCATCAGAAATTTGAGGGCGGCGCCGTGGTACCCGTTACCGGCGCCCAAGATGGCCGTACATATCATGCCGCTCCGATCGGAGCGCCGGGCACTGGTCTTCTGCCATCATTCCCCGTTCTGATCGACAGCAGGGCCACCGGTGGCCATATCCTGGCCAGCGAGCGGGGCGCCGAATATTTCGTATCTGCTTCCGACCTGCGCAATCCGCGCGTGGCCGATCATGTTCGAATGATCGACACCATCACCCGCTCGCGCGTGAGTCAATTTGCCGAAGGAGGCCTAAATGCCGCCCAGCCTGGAGGCGCAGGCGCAACGACCGCAGCAGAAATCGACCCGGCAATCATTATCAACAACACCGTGGCCATACAAGCCCTGGTGCAGGTTCTGCAGCAGGGCATACTCGCCATCGTGCCCGATATCACCATCACCGATATCGCCAAGCGCCTCAAAACCTTGAATACCGCCAGCGGCGGATTCTTTTCCTGAAAAAGGGTATTAGGATGGGAAAACTTTAACACTTTCCCCATCTATTTTTTTGCTTAAATAGTTGTCATATTGACAACCTTTATTTATCTTTGTAAGGTCATTCAAAGGAATGATTAACTAAAACCCTCGGAACCGGGCCGAGCAAAAAGAAGCCGGGAACGCAATGTTCATTGAAATCAAAACCATCCTTCAGATCGAAACGATCGCGATGGAAAACCCAGACGGGTTCACGCTCTGGGTTCCAACCCTCGAACTGGTAAAATCTGGAATAGCAGTAGGACACGCTGTCACCCAGAACCAGTTTGGGAAAGGAGGCCTTCACACCTGCATCAAACACGCCCTATACAATTACGGGTACGTTGGCGGTTGGAAAAACGAAAACGGTGAAATGCAATACGATTCAGTGCGAATCTTCACCGACCTCCACAAAGCGATCAAATGGGCGCGAAAACAAAAGCAGCGCTCAATCTTCGACATCGACAACGGATGGAACATTGAACTCTAAACCACACAGGGGAGGCCGAAAGGTCTCCCCTGTTAAAAAAAAGATATGGAAAACGTGCAATTATTGCCCATCTCACAGGAAGCCAAAAGCGCTATTATTAAGGCAGATCAAAACTACCGGCGGTTTCTCCGGATACGCACTGACGTACTGGCCATCGATGGCGATACTATAACTGTTCGCGTAGAGCAGTTTGACAAACCCGGCGATCGCGTATACGATGCCAAAGAACTGATCGAGAAAGGAAAAGAGGTATTCTCTGTAGCAACTACGCTGAAATACCGCTGGCGCCCACTTGTCTATACCGGTACAGGTATGGATGCCGTTGGCCCGGAATGGGTGCGGTCGATGGCAAAAAAACATGGCCTTAGTCAAGCGGATCTATGCGAAGCGCTTGGCGTTGATAAACATGTGATGTCAAAGTTGCTGAGTGGGAAATATGAATTCACCAAATGGCATCGTGCTGCCTTTTGGCACTACTTCAATACTGTAAAATAAGAGTCAAATCGCAACACTCCAGCAACCTTTCGGTCATGATCCGTGTGGGTGTACACCTGGGTTGTCTCCAGTTTGGAGTGTCCCATGATTTCCCGCAGTTCCTCCACCTTCCCGCCCATCAGCAGGTAGAGGAACCCGAAGGTGTGGCGCCCTACATGCGTCGTGAGGCGCTTCTGTATGCCGGCGGCTTCGGCGATCTCTTTCAGCCGCACGTTTGTCGTGGCATCCGGTGGCACATCAAACAAAAACCCACCCTTGCCCTCTCCGTCCTGGATCAACTGCCTGGCGAGCAACGACAGCGGTATCCGGACCACCTTGCGCTGCCGCTTTGTTTTGCGTGGGCTGAACACCAGCAGGTCGCCTTCTAGGTCGGAAGCGGTAAGCAGATGAATATCGCTGATCCGCACCGAAGTCACGCATTGAAAAAGGAAATGCCGCAGCGTGCGTTGCAGCTGTGGGCCAAGCACCTGCGCCTGGTACATCTTTACCAGCCGATCCACCTCTTCCACGCTCAACCAGGTGCGCTCTACCGGCACAGACCGGACCTTGAACTGTTCGTATGGATTCGGCACCCGGCGCCGCTTTTTCTGCGCGAGCAGGATAAATTTTCGCAGCACCGTGTGGTATTTAGCCCGGGCATTATGCCCGATCTTTTTCCGGCGCAGGTGACGGTCAAATTCTTGCACGAATTCAAACGACACATCCGCAAACGTAGCCGCCGGACGGAATGCCCTTAAATGGCCCACCGTCGAAACGTATTGCTTCACCGTACTGGGCTCCTTATCGGCCCGCTCTTTTTCGATCTCC
>CAZPTW010000316.1:0-4291 GCA_964589235.1 uncultured Smithella sp.
GCAACAACCTCACGACGGGACAAGTGTATTTCTCCGTGATCACCAAGGAAAGACGGGGGGACTATCTGGGCAAAACCGTTCAGGTCATTCCGCATATTACAAACGAAATCAAGGACTTCATTCGGAAAACCGCCAAGGGCTTTGACGTTTCCATTGTGGAAATCGGCGGAACCGTCGGCGACATCGAAAGCCTGCCGTTTCTCGAGGCGATCCGCCAATTCCGAAATGAAACAGGACGGCAAAACGCCATTTTCATTCATTTGACATGGGTGCCCTTCATCAAGACGGCAGGCGAGGTCAAAACCAAGCCCACCCAGCACAGCGTTAAGGCGCTTCGAGAAATCGGCATTCAGCCGGATATTTTGCTTTGTCGAACGGAAAACTTTTTATCCGACGACATTAAAGGCAAAATCGCTCTCTTTTGCAACGTTGAAGTCAACTGCGTCTTTACGGCCAAAGATGTTCGATGCATTTACGAAGTGCCTCTTGTCTATCATCGTGAAGGACTTGACGCCAAAATCATCGATCTGCTCAACATGTGGACCGGTCAGCCTAGACTGGAGGCTTGGGAAAACGTCGTCGAGAAGTTTTATCATCCTCAGCGGGACGTCTGTATCGGCATCGCCGGCAAATACGTCAACCTGACCGATTCCTATAAAAGCCTCAACGAAGCGCTCATTCATGGGGGCATCGCCAACAACTGCTGCGTCAAATTGAAATTTATCGACACCGAAAAAATCGAACAAGAAGGGGCCATGGCGCATCTTTCGGATGTGGACGGCATCTTGGTGCCAGGCGGCTTCGGCAATCGCGGCATCGAAGGGATGATTATGGCCGTGCAGTATGCCCGCGAAAACAAGATCCCCTATTTCGGTATCTGCCTGGGAATGCAAATGGCCGTCGTCGAATACGCCAGACATGTTTGCGGCCTGGCCAAAGCCAATAGTTCGGAATTCGATCCGAACACAAAATACCCCGTTATCGACCTCTTGCCGGAACAGTGCAATGTGCGCGATATGGGCGCCACCATGCGCTTGGGCGCTTGGCCTTGCATCATTACGGAAAACTCTTTTGCCTTCGCGGCCTACGGCCAGAAAGAAATTTCCGAACGTCACCGTCACCGCTATGAATTCAACAACGATTTCAAGTCACAGATGACTCAACAAGGCCTGCGCATCACAGGCGCCTCACCCGATGGAAGACTGGCCGAAGTCGTCGAGATCGCCGACCACCCTTGGTTTTTGGGCTGTCAGTTCCACCCGGAATTCAAATCCCGACCGACGGACCCTCACCCGCTTTTCAGTAAATTCATCGAAGCGGCCTTGACCAGAGCCCAAGGCGTCATCGGCGGTCCGATCAGTTTCTAGTAAGAAACCAACGCCTGGCGTTTCAAAACTGTCTCACCTCAAAGACAATAGTGTCCCGACATACGGCACAGATTCTTTCCGCAATTGACTTTGTTTGTCCCTATCGCCAATCAAATCATGACCTTTGGAATACGAATCTTTCCGGCATGATTGTTGCTGCCCAGGCCGTGTAATGACCGGTCGAAAGTCTTATCTTCCGTTTGAAGATAAAAAGGCAAGGTCACTTTGTAAAAATCAACATTTCAAATCGTGCATGGAGGCTTGCATCGGCGCAAACGCAAAAAGACGGCGCCTGCAAAATACAAAGAGGAGATTTACTATGGAGAGAAAATCAGCTCAAAAACTATTCATGATGTCGATCGCTTTGGTCTTGATGACGGCAATGATGGCATCCACCACCTATGCCCAATGGTGGACGTCATCGAGTTCATCATCGTCCAGCTCGAGCTCATCGAGCATGGCGGCTTGCTCTACGAATAAACTGCGACCCATTCCGACCAACCCCGCCGCGACAGGCCCATGGCCGGTCGGGTCGAAAGTCTTGACGATCAGCGGTTTATCTTCGGTCGTCTGGTATCCCGCCGTCCCCGGAAGCGAAGTCGGCAAAACCAAGGATTCTTACTGCATGAAAGATTACTTGAATATTTCCGGCACAAGAGAAGAACATACCTGGTATATGAATAGCTACCGCGATTTGCCATTGGACACAAGCTACGGAAAATATCCGGTGATCATCTACGTTCACGGCACGGGATCGTTTAAATACGCGCATCATGTTCTGGCCACGCATTGGGCCAGTCGGGGCTTTGTCGTCATCTCCTGCGACAATCCGAAAATGTATATCACCGATGTTTTGGCCAATGCCGGCAACATTCTTCTGCAAGACCAGGCGGGCGATACCAAAAAGATTATTTCCGCCGTCAAAGCGGCCACCGGATCCCTGGCTTTCTTGAGCGGAAAAGTCGACTCCAGTCGCATAGGGCTGGCCGGCCACAGCGCGGGAGGCGCTGCCGTCGCGAGCCTCACCAGCGTAAGCGGTGTTCAGGTCATCATCCCCATGGCCAGCGCGGCAAAAGTCGGCACCAGCCTGTACGTCAAAGCAGCCATGCTCATGGGCGGTATCAATGACAACACCAACAAGTGGAGCTTTGAGCAAATTGCCTACACGAACACGAGAACCAGCAACAAAAGATTGGTGGGCATTCCCAACGCAGGGCACAATGTCTTCACCAATATCTGCGACAGCGTGGCCAAGGCCGAACAATATGGGTTTGATTTGGGCAGCCTGGAAACCGTCGCCCATGACGGCTGCGGAAGCTCATACATCAATCAGAAGCTCGGCTGGGAAATCATCAACTATGGATCGACGGCTGTTTTTGAAGAAACTTTGCAGTGCAACACGACATCAGCCAACAGTATCAGTAAAATCGACGATATCTATGGGGTGACCTACAAAACCACAACGAAGTGATGTCCTGTCCCGTTTCCGTTTTGGAGAGGCTTGCCGAAACGGAAACGGGCATTTTCCAGAAAATTCATATAGTCTCAAATCAATATCATTTTAATACAAATATGTTTCAGATCATGTTCGATCGAACAAACCAGCCAATTCATTTTGCTGATTATTCCCATGATATCTTGATGTGTTACAGATTTTAGCCCTCTGGTTCGAAAATTGCAGAGCTTTCCGTCTTGAAAAATTTACCTATCGGGTTATTTCTTACGTCGCACCGAGCGGCACGTAAAACGCCGATTGGAAGAAAGGCGGTTGATCCTATCTATGGATGTTTTCGAGTCTTCCTGGGTCTTATTTTTAGCGATTTTGAGCATGGCGCTCATCGTCATCATTCCCATGTTCGTCCGGGACGTCTTATCTTGGGACACACCCAAAAAGGAATCGCAAAAAGCGATCCAAAGCCATAACTACCGTGGCGAGGCTCAAATCATCTCCATTGACCCGCTTCCCCAGGATCCCGGATCTTTCGAAATTAAATTCGTGTTCCAACCCCAAGAAAACCTTCAAGAAGAGATCTTCGATCAAGATCGCAAGTGGACTTTCCTTCAAAAGAATTCAACCCATCCCCAAGAGAATTTTTTAAATCGACATGACATCCAAATCGGCAAGTGCCTTCCCTGCACCATGAAAATCTTCCGCCAAAACACGCAAACATCTGTTTCGTTCGACTTTCCGACCATTCCCGACGGAACCGGCCGATAGACGAAAAGACGTTTTTCCCGGCGCGTCGCCTGCCATCCATCTTTGATTTCCGGCGGGGGATGGAGTAAAAGAAATGGGGCTTAAAAAAAGGGGAAAAGGAATCGGCTCATGGATTGACTTTTTCCCAACGAACTGGCAGTCTCCAATCAGGAGGTCAAGGTCAATGTCCGTTTTCAAGTTTTTTATTTCCCCATGGCCCATGGGAAGGAATATTCCTTTCTTCATTTTCTGCCTCATCCCGGTCTTCGCCTGCAACGCGTCGGATGCTCCAGGCGCGCGGCCGCGCGTGGGCGGACCCTGCCAATATAAGCAATACAAAGGCGACGCTGAAATTCTCTCCGTCACGCAAAGACCAAATGCGCCCCAGGAGTATGACGTTCAATTCGTGTTCCACCCGAAGGAAAATATCCAAGAGGCATTCGCCCGCCAGGAAGGCAAAACCTGGACGCTGGTCCGAAAAGATTCTTCCTATCCGACCAAAGATTTTTTGACGCGACACGGCATTGAACCGAAAAAACACCTGCCTTGCCATCTCAAGGCCATCGTCCGAGGCACCTGTACGCCCATTCTATTTGAATTTCCGACAATACCCGATGCTTCGTCTCAGTAATCATTTTTGTTTCAGCTTGGGACACATCTGTCTTCGTCTCTAAAATAACCCTTTTGTCATCCCCTTTCAAAATATCTCCATTTTTGAATATTATTC
>CAZPTW010000317.1:0-4262 GCA_964589235.1 uncultured Smithella sp.
GCCCAGGCGCTCGCGCATGCGTTTGTCTTGTGCCGCGGCGAGGTCATCACCCGCGAGCGTCTCCCGGTCGAGCTTTGTCATCTCGACTCTGCGGACGGCGCTGGACGTCGGAAGGTGAAGGCCGGGCGTTCCCCGTCGGAAAAGGAAAGGGAGGAAATCCGAAACGCGCTGATCAAAACCGGCGGGAAAAAAAGCCCAGGCCGCGCGCCTCTTGGGCGTCGGCCGATGGACGATTGACCGGAAAATCGATCACTAGGGGATGTCTCGCGAAAACTGAGTCAAAAAGGAGGATCAAAAAATGAAGAAGTATGTCTTGACGGGACTGTTCATGCTAAGCCTCATGTATCCGATCTTCGCCTTCGCCGAGGATGGCAAGGATCAGCCTGCATCCGTCCCTGAAGTGAAAATGTACGACATCATGGCCTGCAACGTCTATATGGATTTCAAAGGCATGACCATGCAAAAAAAACAGCATAAGTTCCTTGCGGCTTTCTATCCGACAGGAGAGGTTCCAACACCGGACCTGATCGAAAAAATAACGGCATACGGCCCCGATGGCTATTCCGTCGACATCAAAAATCAACCTTTCGATCATCAAAACAGAAACGGTTGGCTCTATAACCCGGCCGTGAACGCCTATTGGTACATGATCAATGTCGACAAAGGCTTTTTAAAAGCGGGGGAATACACCGTCGAAGTGAAACTGAAAAACGGCGGTATCCTCAAGAAAAGCCGTGTACAGGACAATGTATCCGCCGATGCCCTCTTGGCCTCTTATCTAAAAAATAGGAAAAAACTGTATGCATCCCATTTTCCGTCGCAAAAAAGAAAAATGCCGGCCGATGCGGATTTGGCCGATGTGTCGGTCTTGTGGACGCCGCTCAAAAAGATGGGCGGCCCGGATGCCTATTACATCTTCAGAATATGTGAAGGAAAATCCGGCAAGGAGTTCGACACCCGAAAGGTGATTTGGTTTAACAACATTTTTTTTGAAAGGCTCAAGAATCCGGATGCCGGACTCAACATCGACCGCGTGACTATTCCCAGGGGCCTCAAGGCGCGCACCCATTATGTCTACTTTGTGGAGATCGCGGACCATAACACCATGGGGCAGACCAATATGACCATTTTTCAGCCCCATCACATTTTTACGACACCTTAGGAGATGGCGGCATGGACGATTCCATGTTGGCCTCGAAAGGCCTCCGCATGTCGGGAATCGGCTCGGGGACGACGGCAACGCTCTGTCGCGGTTTAGCGTTTCAATGAAACCACGAAAGGCCCCGATACTTCAAAACGGATGACACCGATCTTGATCACATTCATGGCGTGCATCTCCTGACGGCTAAGGAAGAGGTCCTCCGGTTCTTGAGGGATATCGTGAGGCAAAGAAAGGTGTGATATGTCGGATGATCGAGTGTGGCGGCTTGGCTGTCGGTAAAGGTTTCGTGGATTTCACGGGGCAAAGATCCGGAAATGTCTGTTGCGCTTCGCGCATTTTACAGGATCGTCAACCGCAATCTGGAGTGTGGCAGCATTCCGCCGATCCAGGGCCAAAAACTCGCCCCGCGGATATACCCGCCTCAGGCGGGAGGATTTCTTTCCGGCAAGCGCACCCGGCAAAATGTCGATGAACCGGGTTCGCATCGGACGGTCGATGGTTGATTTTTGAGTTATTGACTGGAAGCAAACCCGCCCGGTGAGCCAGATCATGGCGAAGACAGCATACACCCGTGGCGGATCCGCCGCGCGAGCGGCGCTTGCCCGACGTTTACGACGAGGGTGGTTACCGGCGTCACCTTCGGGGCAAGACGCCAAATCAGATCAAAGACAATCTTCAACCGGTCAAGGTGGGTCTTTCCGCTGACGACATGGGGGCATTGAGAACGGTCAGCGCGTTGCTTCTGGAGTTCCCTGTGTGTGGATGCAGTCGTTTACCAAAAAGACGAGCGGCCGGGTGCCGCCGGAATGGAGAACAGGAGGCTGAAATGAATATTGCGAAGTTACGGGAGTTGAAGGTTTTGCAAGAACCAGAACAGGTGAGTTTTGTGTCGGGCGGCCGGGAATGGACCAACCATGAGTTCTTAAGCGGGGCACGTCGGCTGGTGACGGCGCTTAGGGATCTCGGCATTCGACGCGGCGATCGTGTGATCGTGCAGATGCCCAACCGGGTCGAGGTCCTTTTGTCTTTCGGGGCAATCTGGCGGTTGGGGGCGATAGTTGTTCCGGTCAATTACTTGTTGGCGGATGATGAAATCGCCGCCATTTACGAAGATTCAGGGGCCAGGGCCGTCATCAGCGTCAAAGAGTACCTTCTCAAGATTCAAACCGCCAGGTCAAAGGCCCCGCAGCTTCAGACGGTTATCCTTGTCGATGATGACGTTCCGGAGGGGATGTATTCCTTCCACGCCTTGCTCAAACAAGCGCAGGAGACAAAGGAAATCGTCGAGACGGACGACGACGAAGTAGCGGCGCTCATTTACACCGCCGGGACGACGGGCGCATCCAAAGGGGTGATGTTGACGCATTTCAACCTCTACAGCAATTCAAAAATGTCGTATGAGTCGACCCGAATGCCTCACGGTATGACCAATATCACGGTGTTGCCTCTATGTCATGCTTACGGAATCGCCGTGGCCAACAGCGGACTTTTTTATGAGCGGACCAAAAGCGTCATTCTCGGGTCCTTTGATCTGGAAACCCTTTTTGCGTCCATCGATCGATACGACGCGAAACTGGTCGCTTTGGTGCCGACGATGTATGTTTTCATGCTCATGTACCCCAATCCCAACAAACACGATATTCGCCGTGTCCGATACTGGATGTGCGGGTCGGCGCCTTTGTCTCAGACCACTTGGAATCAGTTTTACGAACGTTTCGGGGGAAAGATTATCGAGGGGTGGGGACTCTCCGAAAGCGGCGCCTCGGGCAGCGCCAACCCTTGCGACGGCCGACCGATCAAAGTCGGTTCCATCGGCATCCCTTTCAAGGGGCTGCAGATGGGCATCATGGATGATCGCGGGAATTTTCTGGGCCCCCGTCAGTCCGGCGAAATCGTCATCAAAGGCCCCTCCATCATGAAGGGCTACTGGAACAAGCCGGAAGAGACGGCCAAAACGATTGTCGACGGGTGGCTGCACACGGGCGATATCGGTTATGTCGACGAAGATGGGTACTACTGGATTACCGATCGGAAGAAAGATTTGATCATCAAAGGTGGCGAAAATATTTCACCCCGGACCATCGAAGAGGTTCTGTACGCCCATCCGAAAATCGTCGAAGCGGCTGTCATTGCGATGAAAGACGATGTCTACGGCGAAAACATCAAGGCGTTTGTCGCGCTCAAGCCGGGTCTGGAAGCGACGGCTCAAGAGGTTCTCGAACATTGCAAGTCGAGACTGGCTAGCTTTTTCGTGCCGAAAGAAGTCGTCTTTCTGCCGGCGCTGCCGAAAAATCTGGTCGGTAAGATTCTGAAGAAAGAGCTGCGCAAGCTTTAAATGAAAGATCTGAGCGGCAGGGCCGTAAGCCTTCCGTGGGGGGACCGTGACGTGACGCCATGAGGCCGCCAATTTGGAGAAAACCGGTCGTTCCCGCCGGGGGCGATGATCCGGCCGGCCCGTCATTGCCGTGAGAAAAAACTTTCACGTCGAGGCAAGTAAAAATGTGCTAAACTACGCTCGTCTGTGAGGCGAGCTGATGAATAGGTATTCAGTATTGATGATCGGATCCGGTCCGGCGGGGCTTTTTGCCGCTTACGAGCTCGAGAAGCTGGGCGTCGAAAACATGGCCGTGATCGATAGGCGTCCCTATCCCGCCGGCGGTCTGCTCAATGACGGAAAGCTCAATTTTGACTACCGTGTAGGCATCGATTTGGAGGAGCTGAAGTTGGATCCAAAAACGGCCGCCTGCCTCATGGCCGACGTCCGCGAGACTTTTATTCGTTTCCCGAAATGCCGTCAGGTCACTTTCCCCGATCAGCACGATAAGATTGATGCACTCGCAAAGATCGCGATGGAATACGGTGTCCAGTTCATCGCCCCCGAGCAGTGGCACTGGGGAACGGACAACGGTCGGGCCGTCGTCGATTATCTTCGATGCCGTCTGAAAAAAACGTCGTTTCTTCTCGGGACGGATGTCCTCGCCGTCGAAAAACATCAAGGCGATGTTTTTGATGTGCGCTGCCAGTCCGATCGAGGTCAAACCACTCAGAAGGCGCGGGTCGTCCTCGCGGCGCCGGGCCGCAGCGGCGCCTATTGGTTTCG
>CAZPTW010000318.1:0-4245 GCA_964589235.1 uncultured Smithella sp.
TCATAAAATTCTCCCCCAACCCCTCCTTAAAAAAGGAGGGAAGTCTCGGCCGTACAAGCGAAATCCTCGCCCGCGCCCCCTCCCGAGGGGGACGTACCAAAACCGGCGTCTAAACCGGCGAAGGACAGCATTTATCCTTGACTACGAGCTGTGCGCTAGAGCTATCCCCATAGCCTCTCACCTCTCGCCCATTGTCTTCTATCTATTTTCATCCGCACTGCTTATACGATCATGTAATCGAGTTCGGTCACTTTCAGGCCCGTGCCGGAAATCAGCACTTTCCGGATACAGCGGCCGCAGATTTTATAAATCCGCACGGAATCTTTCGCGATGTCGAGGTTGTCCCGGCAATAGGCGCGTATGCGCCCCAGCGCAATGTCGTCGATGTCGCATTCGAAGACGGATTTCTGCGTCCGCAGGCCAAACTCCTTGAGGAATTTCCGCATGCCGTTGAGCCGCTTGGACTCGGTTATGTCATACGTGATGAGTGTGATCATTCCACAGACCTCCTTTGGGGCATTAGAAAATTTAAGAATATTTCCCCCTTTATCGCCACCTAGTGCCTCAGGCAACGAAAGTCTCCTTCATTTCAAAAGCAACGGCTGATAAACCTTTGCCTCGCCTTCGATGACTTTGCGGTAATGCCCCGCCTGATAAATGATCGCGTCGGCATACGTCAGCGTCCGCTCGGCCGGCGGATAATAAAACTCGGTCGTCAGCTTTTTTTCAAACGCTTCAATCACCCGTTTGAAAGCCTCCGGCTGGAGCTTGACGGGATATTTCCCCGCGGGCTTTGGCGCCGGCTGCGTATCGTCCATGCGCTGTTCGGGAATGTCGAACGACACAGAGTCCGCTTCGTTGCCGGATATCCATCCGATGGGGTCACGGCTGACGTCCGCTGTTATGTTTCTGGTTTCGTCAGGTTCAGTCTCACGGTCTTCTTCGAGCCGCTCCTCATAGAAATCATCCTTCTGGAGGATTTTCAGGTTAAAAAGCGAAAGCGTCAGCGTGTCGGCGATGATGCTGCGGAACTCTTCCATTAAATCCAGCACCAGCGAATAGCGGCCATAGTCGATGGCATGCAGGAAACCCGGATAGGGATCGAGCGCGGCCACGCGGACCGCCGCGTAAACGCGGTTCATCAAAAACGTGTAAAGCAGCGAAAGGATGGAATTGACCGGATCGGTGGGCGGCCTTCTCACGCGTCTTGTAAAACCGGGATTGTCGACAAAGCCCGCGCCGAACGCTTCAAAATACAAGGCGGAGGCCCTGCCTTCATAACCCCGGATGGAATCGACATTGTCGGCCCGCTCCAGAAGGGGCATCAAATCCCAAATCTCCCTTGCCTTACGGCCGGCGATGTCCGCGCCCCGGCTGCGTTTGATGCGCATCAGCAGCGTGGCCATGTTGGCCATTTTCCCCGCGACAATCGCCCGCGCCATTTTGACGGCGAAGGTGTTGTCGTCCAGAAGCGCGTACTGCCTTTTGTGCAAAAGGACGTTTCGTGACTCCGGCGAGGCGATCCGGCCCAGATAGCGCCCGTTTTGCGTGAGAAAGACCGTGTCGATCTCGTGGCGCAGAATCTGCGCGAGCGCCCGGTGCGTGATTTCGACATTGCCGAAAAGAACAATCTGCCTGAGCTTGTAGGTAAAAAGCGTGTGATAGGTGGCCTCGCCCTTCTTGACAAGTAGGTGCCGTCCTTCTTTGACAAGCCTGGCGCCCTGTGTGTTGACGTAAACGACCATGATGGTGTTTCCTCCTTTGCGCGGTGCAATGGTTACCCGCCCCGCGCAAAGGATTATAGGAAAGACCCGCCGGCCGGCGCAATCGCGGCAACGTTGCCGCGCCAGCTGGCACGAAGAAAAAGCGGATTGGGGTGTGTTCTTTACGATATTCGGTTGTCAAAGAGCTTCTTGTTTCATCCCAACAGTTTTGGAAAATCGAAAAATTCTTTCATCTGAACAAAGTCCGTTACAGTCTCCAGAATGCTTTGCGCAGCGTGTTCACTTACCGGCTGAATGCCATGCGCCAGGATGGAGAAATTGCGGCTGCTTTGAATGTCTTTGATCTTCTTTTCGTATTCAAAGAACCGCCGTCCCGACTCGTTTCCGGCGGCGCGCAACACTGTGAATGTCGCCTGAAGCGGTAGTTTCATCATGTCCGTCTGTGGGTCTCGATATTTCCGGATAAATTCCTCGCGCAACTCCTGGGGAATTTTTGCAGGCTTTACCTTATCATTGGCGCAACCCAGAGTCTTCTCAAAACAAATCTGCCCGTAAAGTTCCAACGCGCGATAGATTCTGGCGGCAGCATCATCAAAACTTTTATTTTGAATACGACGACGCGCGTTATTGATTAATTCTTTTATGAGGATGGCATCAAAATTCTGCATCTGGTTTGTTTTTCCCAGGAGATTCAAAAGGTATTCGATATGTTGCTGCAATTCCTTTTCAAGCTGATCATACTGGTCACCGGGATAATTTTTCAGGTGCTGATGGAGCGCGTCAACCCCCTTTCTCAGACAGTCGTAAGCTTTCTTATGCTGAAACTGATCCCAATAGAGAAATCCGTAGGACAACAGGCGCACGAACTTGAAGTATGATTCTATCTGCGGTGGTAGTGCGCGATTGTAGTTTTCCATAATCTGAATAACCGCACTGTAGCGTCGCGCATTGAAGAGGGTGACAATCTGCCGTCTTTCCTCCTCCGCAAATGCTGACCAGGGATTCATATCCTCATACATTTGCTCATGGCCGTTTTGGACGACACCCAAACCTTCTTTGGACCGGACGTCGCCGCCGACATAGTTAAACCCGAAGGCGCGCCCCGCCGTTGCCAGCAAAAGGGCGGCCGACATGACTTTTGTCCCGCCCGTGTAGTCAATGATAATGTCCTGCTCCGGCATATCGAACCGAGACGCTCTGTCCACGCAGCGTTTGGCGGCTTTGTAGCATTCATAAAGGGAGTTGGGATTTTCCGTGATTTCAGTCTCTGTTTTAGGCCTGATGACGGCATCCTGAAGAACTTCACCTGCTTTCAGGATGGAGTCGTGCGACGCAAAGAAAATCAGGATATCCGGCTGATGCTGGGCGACACTTTTTTTCAGGGGTTCGGGTGAGCCCCCAAGAGACATAATCATTGCTTTTTTCATTGCAATCCTCGAATTTTGTATTTAAGAAACATTCCAATGTATCTGTTTTGTCATTTCAGTGACATTGCAATGCTTCCGCTATGCATTTTTTCGGATCATTTCCTTCAATCTCGTTCGCACCACTGCCGGAAACGCTTCAGCCAGCTCAAAGAGCTTTTCTTGGTCCAGTCGGTCCGTTTCCAGTTCGTCGGCAAACGGAACGCGCCTGCGAAGATGAATCGTGTCGAGAAGCGCCTTTTCGGGGATGGCCAGATTATAGCCGTCTTTGACCTCGTAGCCGTTAAACAACCTCGGCGCGATGCGCGAAAACTCGATGGTGACGCCGCCGATTGTAACATTGCGCGATTGCCCCACCGCCGTTTGCAGCGTCAGCACCGTGCAAACCGTCGGCGCTTGCAGCAAAACGCCGTGTCGGTTGAGCGCCCATTCGCAGGACACGTAAGACGGCGTTCGCAGAAAGCAGGCCACCTCTTCTATGCACGGGCGCGCTTCGCGCAATGTATTGAGATAAACCCCGCGTGCTACGCGTTCAACCAGCCCCCTGGCCTTCGCCCGCGTGAGAAACACGTTGGCGTTGGCGGTGTACTTCTCCACGTCGGCGTAGCGAAACATCGGCGGCAGTTGTTTTAGAATGGAAATAGACGTCATGGCAGGCGCACTCCTTTGTTCTGCAATTCCGAGAAGAGGGACCGCGCCGCGTCCAGAAAACTCAAGTATTTCTGCTGGCGATGAACATCCAGAACGTCCGGAGGCAGAAAGCGAGACAAATCCTGTTCGATGGCGTCCAGCATCATCGCTTTTTCTTCTTTCGAAGGTTTAATGAAAAATGAGAAGGAGCGCCTCGCGACAAAATCCGTCTGATAAAACATCCATTTCCTTTTAATGATGGTGATGTCCGGCGGTGTTTTGCATACGGCGCTCAGATGCCAGAGGTCGAAAAAGTCGCGGCCCTTGAGGTAGCGCCGCTCCAGCAGGGCGCGCACTTTGTCGGAGAGAATTTCCGCAGGTGTTTCCGCGACGATGACGGTATTGGCGCGCGGCACACGGAATTCCCCGGATGCCGCAAGATACGCAACCGAACCCAGCGAAGAAAG
>CAZPTW010000319.1:0-4240 GCA_964589235.1 uncultured Smithella sp.
GGGACGCATTTCCCGATTTGAACAAGTACATTACCCAAAACATCAACCGGAAAATGAAAGCCCGAATCGGCAAATTTCTAAAACCGGTTCAAGAAAGGATAATCATGGAACTGGCCGAACGGAGGCCCTTTGAAGAGGAATATTACGATACCGTTCGAGATATTCTCAACCACGAAGAATTTCTGAAGCTTAAAGATTATTTCCACCACAATTCATCGATCTATCATCATGTCCATGATGTGGCGTATTTATCCTATAAAATTTGCAAATACCTTAAACTTGATTATCGGTCGGCGGCGCGCGGCGCCCTGTTGCATGATTTTTTCCTCTACGACTGGCGTCATCACGACGTGCCGGATTTGCCCCGTGAAAAGTTTCACGGCATCGAGCACCCGAAAATCGCCTTGGAAAACGCCAAAAAGCATTTTTCCATCAACGCCATTGAAGAGGATATCATTGAAAAACATATGTGGCCTTTGACGCTGGTTCCGCCGAAATATAAAGAATCCTACGTTGTTTCGTTTGCCGATAAATATTTGTCGTCGAAAGAATTCGTCAATGAATACAAAAAGAGGATCCAAAACCGGCGGATGGAAAAAGACGCGCGGAAAGCCAAAAAACAGGACAGGCCGGATGACGTGTAGGGCGGTTTCCTCTCATCGACCATCCCCGTGATGCGGAAAAACGGGCGCAACGGTCTTTTTTTTTTAGAAAAAAATCAATTCGCCCCGAACACCGAGTCGGTCTTGCCCGGTTTTGCGTGTCTTGACGACCGCAGAGGCAGATCCAGGACGTCACGAATTTTCTGCGAAAGGACATCCACGCGGAAAGGCTTTTGTATAAGCGCCTGACATCCGTTGTCTAAAATCTCTTGCGCCTGATCGCTTGCGCTGTAGCCTGTGGAGAGGATGACTTTGACGTCTGGGTCGATGGTTTTCAACCGCTTATAGGTTTCACTGCCGTTCATGCCGGGCATGATCATGTCCAGAATGACCAAATCGATGTCGTCTTTGTTGGCGCTGTAAATATCCAGGGCTTCCCGGCCGCTTGTGGCCGTGTATGTTTTGTATCCGAGGGTGATCAAAATGTCTCGGCATACTTCAATGATCGACGTCTCATCGTCCACCAGCAGAATGGATTCCTCCCCTTGAAGAACGGTTTGCGCCGTCTGTTCCTCCTCGGGCACCATTTTATCGGATGTCGGCAGATAGATGTCAAACGTCGTGCCGAATCCAGGTCGGCTTGCCACGTCGATCAGACCGCCGTGGTCTTTGATGATCGCAAAAGCGGAGGCCAATCCCATGCCGACGCCGCGAATTTTTTCCTTGGTGGTGAAGAAGGGTTCAAAGATCCGTTTGCGGGTTTCTTCATTCATCCCGATGCCGGTATCTCGGATCGTGATTTTGATGTGCCTCTTCTTGGGGAGAAAGCCCGTCAAAGGCAAGTCTTTGACGGAACAGTTCTTTGTCTTTACATAGATGTCTCCCCCTTGGGGCATGGCTTGCCAGGCATTGACGAGCAAATTGAGCATCACCTGTTCGATTTGGACGCGGTCCACCTCGACCGTCCAGGGGATCTTTTCGTAGTCCTGGTGGATGGTGATCTCTTTTTTTGTGCGGCCGAAAAGGTCGACGGTCTTGGCCAAGAGGGTGTTGATGTCCGTGGGTTTGAGTTCACATCGTCCGCCCCGGGCGAATCCCAGGAGTTTTCCGGTCAAATCCGCACCGCTTTGCACGAGGGTTTGGATATTGATCATTTTTTCAAAATCCGGGTGTTCCGGATCCACCTTCAGGAGCATCAAGGAAATATAGCCTTGAATACCCATGAGGATATTGTTGAAGTCATGGGCGATTCCGCCGGCGAGCCGGCCGATGGCTTCCATTTTCTGCGCCGTTTGCAGCTGGGCCTGCAGGCGTTTGCGTTCCGTTATCTCGCGGATGTTGGCCACAATGCCGCGGATGGAGGAATTGGCCAGACAATTGTTGGCCAACACTTCCGTGAACGCGAATGTGTCGTCCTCCCGACGGATGCGCAGCTCGGTCGGGATGCCGGTATGGGTTCCCTCAAACACGTTTCCCAACGCTCTTTGGGCGGCGGCGATGTCATCGGGATGGATGAAGTCGAAAATGCTTTTCCCCAGAATATCGATGGGTCTGAAGTTGAGGATTTTTTCGACCGCCGGCGAAACAAATTTCAGAAGACCTTTTTCGTTGAACACAATGACGATGTCGGAGGAATTTCGGAAAAGTTCTTCCATGCGGTCCTCGGATTCCCGAAGGCGTATTTCCGCTTCTTTTCGAACCGTGATGTCGAGGATGAACCCTTGAGCGTGAGTGATCTTTCCGCTGCAGTCGTAAATGAAAACGGTTTGGTCTTCCACCCAGTGGATCTGGCCTTTGCTGTCAAAAATCCGGTAGGTTTGCGTGACCATCGGTGATTTGACTTGAAGGTGTTGATGGATTTCGAATCGAAGACGGTCGGTGTCGCCGGGGTGGGTGATGTCGTACCATGACAGACGACCGGACAAAAAATCGTCCGCTTGATACCCGAATTGCGAAACGTTTCCGGAGATGTATTCCAGCGGCGCATCGCCTTCGAAACGCCAGATACAGTAGATCACGGGACTGCGGTTGATCATAATTTCGATTTCGGGCAGCCGCTTGAGCGAAAACGGCAGATCCCCTTCCTATGACGTCCATGCGATGGTGTTGGTTTTCATGCTCAAACCGCCTCAAACGTTTTTGAAGAAATCATCAAGCCCATATCGACGGATTATAGAACTCCGGAAATCGCCGTCACCGATTTTTCCGGCTTCAAAAGGTGGTCGGGGGTCAAGGTGACACCGATTTTGTGGAGTTCCAAGGCCTTATAAATGTCTTTTTGATTTTCCAGCGCAAAATCGGCGTATCCCGCCGAAAAACGGCGGGGCGTCAATCTTTTGCTTTCTCGGCGAAGTTGGTGGTCGATGTAAGTTGACATCCAATCGAGGGCGGCATCCGTCATTTCACTGGCCGTGGCATCGTAAATGACCGCCTCTGTCATATGTCCTGACTCTGTTTTTTCGGCGATGGCGTCGAGAATCGTCCCGCCGGCTGTCGCGCCCATGAGGACCGCTTGTCGGGAATCTTTCAAAAACGCCGAGAGCTTTTCGCTTGCAAACGTAAGGCCGCCGGCCAGATGGATGGTTCGCCCGTCGTTGGATTCGACAGGCAGGCGCAGGTAGGCGCCGCGGAGGGTGATCAGCGAGGAGGCTTCGGCAATATGTCTGTGTGTTTCTTGTTGATGGGCGAATGAAAGCGAGGTTGTTTTTTTGCGGAATCCGAGGCGTTTGTAAATGTCGCGGAGCGGGGGATCAAGGATGATCTTGTCGAGGATGATGACGGTATTGATCATGGATGGCCTTCCCTGTCCGTGTGCTTTTATGGCTTTTGGATGTTGTTATACCGCTTTCTCCACCGTTCCAGTTTTTTAAATGAATCCGCGACGACGCCAAGAAGCATCTCCATGTCGAGCGGCTTTTCGAAATAATCGTCGAAACCGGCTTCACGGCATTCTTCGATTTCAAAAAGAGGCCCCCAGCCGGTGATGGCGAATATCATGGACACAGGTTTGGTCTTCCGAATTTGACGGCAAAGTTCAATGCCGTTCATGCCGAAGAGTTTCAGGTCCAGGAAAATGACGTCAATATTGTCCCGCCTGAGAATGTCCAAAGCGGAGTTGCCATCCTCGGCGGCGATGACGTCATACCCGTCGTCCGTGAAAACACCCGAAAAAAGTTCTCGGACGGACAGTTCATCGTCAACAATCAGAATCTTTCCCTTCAAATGTCGATCGACTCCTTCCTGAATTCGTCTAACCAGCGATCGCCGCCAACTTTGCCGCGACAGCATCTCCCATTTCTTGTGTTCCGACGAGCTTCTTGCCGCTGGAATAAATATCCTTGGTTCGCAGTCCGTCTTTCAAGACCTCGGCGACCGCCTGATCGATCATCTCCGCCTCCTCCACCCTTTGCAGGGAGTACCGAAGCATCATGGCCGCCGAAAGGATGGTTGCCAGCGGATTTGCGATGTTTTGTCCCGCGATGTCCGGCGCCGACCCATGAATCGGTTCATAAAGCGCCCGGGTGTCTCCCAGCGAGGCGGAAGGCAACATCCCGATGGACCCCGTCAGCATGGCCGCCTCGTCGCTGAGAATGTCGCCGAAAAGATTCGTCGTGACGATGACGTCAAACTGCGACGGG